>JACZUY010000176.1 GCA_022572945.1 Pseudomonadota bacterium | reverse complement strand
AGCGCGATTCCCGCGAGGTTGACGAAATCGGCCTCGCTGTTGAGCTCGCCGAGCCGGGCGTTGAGGCGGCCGAGGTCGATGCCCTCGATGACGCCGTCGCGCACGCCGACCGTCGCCTGGCCCGAGAGCGCCGAGACCAGCTCGTACGCGCTGTATCCCTGGGTGCGGAACGCGCCCGAAAGCTCGGCCCTCCCCGACACCCGGTCGACGCCCGCCGCATCGACGAGCAGCGCGCGCAGGTCGGCGCCTTGAAGCTTCAGCGCGAAGTCGACGCGCGGCGGCCGGGCGTCGGCGAGGCGCGCCACCACCCTGGCCGGGGCGCCGTAGAGCCGGCCCAAAAGCTCCTCGATGTCGAGCACGCCGTCGGCGAGCTTGAGGCGCAGCGACACCGCCTCGAAACGGTATTTGCCGAAGCTCAGCGAGTCGGCCTCGACGCGCGCCGTGGCGTCGAACGCGCTCAAGCGCGAGAAGTCGATCGGCTCGCGCGACCAGCGCGCGGTGGGCGCGCCGCCGGTTCCGTGGGCGGCCTCGGGCGCGGCCAGGAACGCGTCGACGACGATGTCGCCGGCGCTGAGCTCGGCGTCGATCGCCGGCCGGGGCCCGTCGAATCGCGCCGTGATCGCCCCGGCGAGACGCATCGCGCCGATCGCCGCGTCGAGATCGGAGACGCGCGCCTGTTCGGCATCGCCGCTGACGCGCGCGCTCACCCGCACCTCGCCGAGGTCGCGCCCGGCGGCGCTCCTGTCCCCGGTCAGGCGTTCGACCAACGCCGCGAAGTCGGGATGACTCGCGGCGACGGCGAGGTCGTACGCCGGCGCGCTCATGAGCCCTTCGACCGTTCCGTCGAGCTTCGCCTCCGCGCCCAGCGCCGTCACGGTGAGCGACACCTTGGCCGCGTCGACGCCGCCCTCGACCTTGCCCTCGAGCGCGAACTGGCCTGCTAATGCCGGGACCTCGACGCCGAAACGCTTCGCGGCTTTCGACAGGTCATCGCCTTCGATCGCGATCGTCGCATCGACGGCGAGCGCGCCGTCGAGGCCTGAAATCGCGCCGGCGAACCTCGCCTCGACGTCCGCCAGCGCGACGGTGGTGTCGAGGGTGACCGCCGTGAGGTCCCCCTTGACGCGGCCGCGCGCGACGGCCCCGCCGAGATTTCCGGCGGGCGGTGAGATATTCGCGCGGCGCAGCAGCCGGCCGAGATCGGCCGCCTGAAGGTTGTAGGTGAGGTCGAAGTCGGGCGCGGTCGTATCGACCACGCCGGCAATCGTCCCACCCGCTCCCAGCACGTCGCCGACCTTCAGGCTGCGCAGCGTGAGCACCCCGTGCCTCAGTCCCGCGTCGATGGCGAGCCCAGTCACCGGCACCGCGTTGTAGATCAGGCTTCCTACCTGCGCCTTGATCTCTCCGTCGAAGGCGGCGAGCACCCCGAGCACGCCGCCGCCGCCGGTGGCGGGAGGTGGTTTCCCGTCGGCCGCTTGCGCGGGCTCGGCGCGGGGCAGGTAGGCGTCGAGGTTGATGCGGTCGAGGTTGACGATGGCGTTGAACGCCGGCCGCGGGCCGAGGCCGACGTTGATCCCGCCGGTCAGCCGCGACAGGTCGATGCGCAGGTCGAGCGCCGAGATTTTCGCCAGGCCCGGAACGATCTCGAACTTGGTCGAAAGGCTCAGCTTGCGCAGTCGGTCGGCGGGAATCTCGGGCAGCGGCGCCTCGAGCCAGCCGAGCACCGCGCGCAGGTTGTCGGCGGATGCCTCGACCTGACCCGAGAACCGCCACTTGCCTTCGAAGCCGTCGAGCACCCCGAACACGGTGACGTCGGACCCGCCCGGCAACAGCGCCGACGCCTGCTGCACCGTCAACACGCCCTGATCGAGCGCGGTGACGAGCTGAACCTGACGCACCACGGCCTGGTTGAAGACCACGGCGTCGATCCTCAGGTCGAGGGTGGCGAAAACCCCCGCCGGCAGGGCGAACGGCTCGGCCGCGGCGGACCCCTCCTTGCGCGGGGCGGGCCCGCGCGCCAACAGCTTGTCGAGGTCAATGTGGTTGAGCGCGATCGCGGCGTCGATCCGCGGCGACTCGCCGAACGTGGCGTTCACCGCGCCCGTGCCTTGCACCCCGTTGAGCTCGAACGCGATGTTGTTGACGCCGATCGCCGCGGCCGAGCCGGCCACTACGGCGGCGAGTGAGAACTCACCGGCGAGCAACGCGTCGAGCGGGGCGACGGGCGCGGCGTCCGGGGCCACCGCGGCGAGCAGGCGCGCGAGCGACGGTCCCTGCGCCTTGAGCTTTCCGGTGATCTCGGCGTCGACCGACGCCCGTGTCGCCGAGCCGGTGAACGACAGCGCCGCATCGGCCGAGGTCACCTCGACGGCGATCGGAATCGGCCGGCGGTCGAGCGCCCCGACCGACACCTGGAAGCCGAGCGGCGCACCGCGGAACACCAACGCGCCCCGGGCGCGGAACGGGCCGTCGAGCGAATCCGCGGCGGCCTCGACGTTCAGGCCCTCGATCCGTTCGACCACGCCGCGGACGCCGTCGCGGTAAACGATGACGCCGTCGGTGACGACGAGCCGGTCGAACCGCACCTCGGCGTCGCCAACCTGGCGCCGCGCGCCGCCCTCGCCAGGCAGCGGCAGCTCCCAGTTCACCCGGCCGTCGGCGAACCTCTCGAGCTCGACCACGGGCTCGATCAGCACCAGGCTCTCGACCTGCAACTCCCAGCGCAGCAGCGGCAGCAGCGCGAATCGCACCTCGGCCGCCTTGATGCGCAGCATGTCGGGCGCGGCGGCGCCGTCGAGGTTGGCGAGCCGGACGCCGCCGACCGCGATCCGGGGCGCCGGCAGCAGCGAGAGCTCGATGCCGCCCTCGATCACCACCTCGCGGCCCGTCGCCGCCCCCACTTCGGCGGCGATCACGTCCTTGTAGGCGTTGAGATCGACGAACATCGGCAGCGCGACCGCCGCCACGAGAAGCAGCGAGATCAGCCCGACAATCGTGTAGCCGACCGCTTTCACGGCAATTCGTTCTCCGCCGCGCTCCTCGGCACGGAATTTCCGCCGACGCCCATGTTCCGCTTGCCCGGCGACGCGATTGCGCTAAGCTAGCGGGAGCCGATGGGCTCTACTATAGCGAGTCCGGCGCGGTTGCGAAGGCGTCTGACCGGGGCGGGAAATGGGCGACATCGTCAACCTCAATCACTATCGCAAGCGGCGCGAGCGCCGGTTGGCGAAGCAGCACAAATCCGAACGGAGCGCGCGATTTGACCGTCTGAAGGCCGAGCGCGACAGCACCCGCCACGATGCCGAACACCGCCGGCGCGACCTCGACGGCAAGCGCATCGAGCGCACGCCCGGAGACGAACCGGCGTAATCCTTATCGCCTTGCGCCACCGCCGCGCGCGCCGTCAACGCAGCGCGTCGATGATCTTGGCCTCGTCCAAGCTGCCCCAGCCGCGCGCCATGTTGCCGGCGCCGAGACACGCGATTCTTGCCATTGTCCAGGGACCTCGCTCGGAACCGCTGCCGCGGCCTGCCGGGGGGCCGCGCCATCGACGCCGGCTCAGACCCGCACCACCTTGCCCGGGTTCATGATGTTCTGGGGGTCGAGCGCCTGCTTGACCAGGCGCATCACGCTCACCGCCTCGCCGTGCTCGGCCTGGAGGAAGTCGAGCTTGCCGTAGCCGATGCCGTGCTCGCCGGTGCAGGTGCCGTCCATGGCGAGCGCGCGCATCACCATGCGTTCGTTGAGCCGCTTGGCCTCGGCGAGTTCCTCGCCGTTCTCGGGGTCGACGAGATAGATGAGGTGGAAGTTGCCGTCGCCGACATGGCCGACCAGCGGCGCGAGGACGAACGACTCGTCGAGGTCCTTGCGCGTCTCGGCGATGCACTCGGCGAGCCGCGAGATCGGCACGCACACGTCGGTGGTGAAGCCCTGCTTGCCCGGCTTGAGCGCCAGCGCCGCGTAGAGGGCGTCGTGCCGCGCCTGCCAAAGCCGGTTGCGGTCCTCGGTCCGGATCGCCCACTCGAAGTCGGAGCCGCCGAGCTCGCCGGCGAGCGCCTGCACCGTCTCGGCCTGCTCGGCGACGCTCGACTGGGTGCCGTGGAACTCGAAGAACAACGTCGGCGCGACGCGGTAATCGAGGTCGGCGTATTTGTTGACCGCATCCATGGTGAGCTCGTCGAGGAGCTCGATGCGCGCCACCGGCACGCCGCTCTGGATGGTGAGGATCACCGTCTTGACCGCGTCGTCAATGGTCGGGAACGCGCACACCGCGGCCGACACCGCCTCGGGGATGCCGTAAAGACGCAACGTCACTTCGGTGATCACGCCGAGCGTGCCCTCGGAGCCGACGAACAGCCGCGTGAGGTCGTAGCCGGCGGACGATTTTCGGGCGCGCCGCGCGGTGCGGATGACACGGCCGTCGGCGAGCACCACGGTGAGCGCCAGCACGTTCTCGCGCATGGTGCCGTAACGCACCGCGTTGGTGCCCGAGGCGCGGGTCGCCGCCATGCCGCCCAACGAGGCGTCCGCCCCGGGGTCGATGGGGAAGAACAGCCCGGTGTCGTGGAGGTGCTGGTTGAGCTGCTTGCGGGTGACGCCGGCGGCGACCGTGCAGTCCATGTCGTCGGCGTTGACCCTGAGGATTTGGTCCATCTGGCCGAGGTCGATGCACACGCCGCCGTGGAGCGCGGCGATGTGCCCTTCGAGCGAGGTGCCGGTGCCGTAGGCGATGACCGGCGCGCCGTGGCGGGCGCAGATCTTGACGATCTCCGCGACCTCCTCGGTCGAGTGGGCGAAGACGACGACGTCGGGGTCGTGCGGCGGGTGATAGGACGCGTCCTTGCCGTGGTGGGCGCGCACCGCGGCCACGGTCGAGACCCGCTCGCCGAGGAGCGCGCCGAGTTCGGCGATCACCTCGTTGCTCCACGCCGGCGCCGTGCTCATGTCGGTTCTCCCGCCCATCGCGTTCGTCGCGCCACA
>JACZUY010000175.1 GCA_022572945.1 Pseudomonadota bacterium | reverse complement strand
GCCACGCGCGACGGCGCGGCCGGTTTGGTCACCCGCCGCGACGCCGCCGGCGGCAGCAACGTCGCCCGTGGTGGCGACCGGCCGCCGGGCGATCTTCTCCGCGTCCCGCTTCATGCCGCGTAAATAGATCAAACGTTCGATCTAATCAAGTTTTTTGCATGAACGTGTGTTGGCGCCGGCTCCGCGCGGTTCTCGCGCATCCACACGCGCCTCGCGCGGCGGACGTGACCGTGGCGGCGGCGCGACGGATGCTTCGTAATCGGGGCGTCAGCCGAGGGTGGCAAAGAGGAAGTGATCTGGCCGATCTCGACACCCACCGCGACGCGCGTGCGGTCGTAATGGCGGCTGGTATCGTCGTACGTCTCGTAGCTGCTCACCAGGCCCTCCCCGAGCACGCGCGTAAACCGAGCGATTCCACTCGTTCGGATGACACCAGCCCGCGACCGCGGGCCGCCGCTTATGCGGCCACGTTTTGGTCGACATAAGATTTGGCCCGCGTGGCGATTGAACGCGACTCACCTTTGACTTGAGTAAAGGTGGACGAATAATGCTCTAGCGCCGGCGTCCGAACATGCCGCTTCGCAAAGTCGCTGGGAACCGTGCATCGACGGTGGCGCCCGGTCGGCGATTGCTGCTAGAGATAGGCGTCCGGGAGCCCGCCGGAGGGAGCGAAGAGGATGGGTGGAAAAACCTACGCGCCGGTCGAGATGATCGAGCGGCTGGTCGGATTCGACACCACCAGCCACAAATCCAACCTGGCGCTCATCGACTTCGTCGCCGATTACCTCGCGGGCCACGGCGTCGTAACGGCGCGTACGTTCGACGACGACCGCCGCAAGGCCAACCTGTTCGCGACGCTGGGGCCCGGGGGCGCGGGCGGCGTCGTGCTTTCGGGCCATAGCGACGTGGTCCCGGTCGAAGGCCAGCCGTGGGACACCGAGCCGTTCCGCGTGGTCGAGAAGGACGGCCGGCTTTACGGCCGCGGCACCGCCGACATGAAGAGCTTCCTCGCGATCGCGCTCGCGTTCGTGCCCGAGTTCCTGCGCCGCGGCCTCGCGGTTCCGGTGCACCTCGCGCTGTCGTACGACGAGGAGATCGGCTGCCTCGGCGCCGGCCGCATGATCGACAAGGTCGTCGAGGCGGGGCTCGATCCGGCCGTGGTCATCGTCGGTGAACCCACCGGCATGCACGTCGTCAACGCGCACAAGGGCACCCGCGCGTTCACCACCACGGTGACCGGCCACGAGGCGCATTCGAGCGCGACGCAGCGCGGCGTCAACGCGGTCATGGCCGCCGCCGAGCTGATCCGTTACCTGGCCACGCTCGGCGACGAGATGAAGGCGCGCGCCGACGCGGAAAGCGGCTTCGATCCGCCCTTCACCTCGGTCCACGTCGGCCCCATCGAGGGCGGCACGGCGCTCAACATTATCCCCCGGCGCTGCGTTTTCCAGTGGGAGTACCGGTCGATGCCGGAGGAGGACACCGACGAAATCATCGAGCGCTTCAACGCCTTCGCCGCGACGCTCGAGCCGCCGATGCAAGCCATCGCCGCCGGGTGCGGCATCGAAACCGTGGCCGACTGTCGCGTGATCGGTCTCGAGCCCGAGGACGCCTCGCCCGCCGAGCGCTTGGTCATGGCGCTCACCGGCGACAACCGCGCCGCCAAGGTGTCGTTCGGAACCGAGGCCGGGCTGTTCCAGAAGGCCGGCATGTCGGCGGTGATCTGCGGCCCCGGGGACATCGCGCAGGCGCACAAGCCCAACGAGTTCATCGAGCTTTCGCAGGTCGAGGCCTGCGTCGCCTTCATGCGTCGCCTCATCGACCGGCTCGCGCAGCCGCTGTGAGCGTAATCCGAGCGATTCCACTCGTTCGGATTTCGCCAGCCCGCAAGTGCGGGCCGCCGCTTATGCGGCCACGTTTTGGTCGATATAAGATTTGGCCCGCGTGGCGATTGAACGCGACTCACCTTTACTGTGTAAGGGTGAACGAATAATGCTCTAAGCGGCGTCGAGCTTCCGACACGGTGAAAACATGACCGAATCGAGCGCGCCGATGAATTCGTGGCATACCGAGTTCGGCCCGTTCGAGGGCGTGTGGCTGAACACCGCGCATCAGGGCGCGCTGCCGCGCGCGGCGGTGGCGGCGGCGCACGAAGCCCTGTCGTGGAAGATCGCGCCGAGCCGCCTCGCCGACGACAGCTTCGAGCGCGTGCCCGGGCGGCTCAGGCAGGCGATCTCCCGGTTGCTCAACGTTCCCGCCGACGAAGTGATCCTCGGCAACAGCACGTCGTATGGACTGCACGTCATCGCCAACGGCATCCGCTGGAACCCGGGCGACGAGGTGATGGTCGTCGACGGCGACTTCCCCGCGACCGTGTATCCGTGGCTGCGGCTCCGCGAGCGCGGGGTGACCGTGCGTCTCATCCGCCCGCGCGGCGCGGTGATCGAGGCGGACGATGTCGCCGCCAACCTCACGCCCGCGACCCGGCTCTTCTGCACCACCTGGGTCAACTCGTTCACCGGCCACGCGGCCGACCTCGACGCGGTGGGCGAGGTTTGCCGGGCGCGCGGCGTGCTGTTCATCGTCAACGCCACGCAGGCGCTCGGCGCGCGGCCGATCGACGCCGCGGGCGCGCCGATCGATGCGATCGTGGGCTGCGGCCACAAGTGGCTGTGCGGCCCGTACGCCACCGGCCTATGCTGGATCCGGCCCGAACTGCGCGACAGCCTGGACTGCCACCAGGCCTATTGGGTGACGATGCAGACCGGGCTCAGGCTCAGCGACATGCGGCGCTACGAATTGCGCGACGATCTCGGCGCCGCCGCTTTCGACGTGTTCGCCGCCGCGAACTTCAACAACTTCATGCCGTGGACGGCGGCGATCGAGTCGCTGCTCGACAAGGGGATCGAGGCCGTCGCCGCGCACGACCAGGCGCTGGTGACGCGCTTGATCGAAGGGCTCGACGGCGACAAGTACACGCTCGTGAGCCCGCGCGGCGGACCGGCGCGCTCGACGCTGGCGATCCTCAGCCACCGCGACGCGGAGCGCAACCCGGCGATTCGCGACCGGCTCGCCGCCGACGGCGTGATCATCGCCTTGCGCGAGGGGAACCTGAGGATTGCGCCGCACCTCTACAACACGCCGGACGACATCGACCGCGCGCTCGCCGCGCTCAACGCCGCGTGACGCGGGAGGATGCGGTGGCGCGCGACCCGGTCCTTGCGTTATTCGCCGGCCTCGCCGACGATTTTCACCTCATTCACGAGGACTGGGACGCGACGGTGAAATGGCAGGGCGAGGCCATCGCGCGCAAGCCGGCCGCCGTGTAGGGAAAGGCTCGATCATGGCCATCCGGGTTCTCGGCATCGATCACGTGGTGCTGCGCGTGCGTGACATCGAGCGCGCGCTCGCGTTCTACCGCGATGTTCTCGGCTGCCGCGAGGAACGGCGCGTCGACGACATCGGACTCGTGCAGCTCCGCGCCGGGCGCGCGCTCATCGACCTGGTCGACGTGGCCTCCCCGCTCGGCCGCGAGGGCGGCGCCGCGCCCGGAAAGGAAGGCCGCAACGTCGATCACATCGCCCTGCGCATTCCGATTTTCGGCGGGGTGATTATGAAGAGCAACCTCTTCTCGTTGACCACCAACATGGTGACGATGCTTGAAGCAGGTGTGCCGGTGATCGAGTCTCTACGGCTGACAGAGCAGAGCATGGGCAACACTGTTCTCAAGAGGGGCCTGCGTAACGTTATCGAAAACGCTTCACAGGGCGTCAAGCTCGGTCAGGCTTTCAGTGAGGAGAAGGTGTTTCCGTCGCTGTTATCCCAGGCCATAGCCATTGGAGAGCTTCGAGGTAGTGTGGTCGACACGTTGCGCGGACTGTCCAATTACTACGAACAGCAGACCAACCGAGCAGTCAGCGGCATGACGGAAATGGTTCAACCGGTGATTACGGTCGTCATCGCCGTGTTGGTTGGTTTCGTGGCTGTGGCGGTAATATCCGGCATCTATTCGACAATTACATCCATCGAATGAACAAATTCCTCGACCGGCTCAAGCCGCGGTCATCCCGGCGTTCGCTTGCCGACCAATCGGATAGCTGGCGTCAAGTCCCTCGAATCAGCATCACACCGACTGTCGAGCTCCACCACACTTCTCCAGTCGTTGTTGGCGTGCTCGTATTGATTTTACTTATCGAGCTATTCTTCATATTCAACCGGTTCAACGAATTGAACAACACCAGAGTGGGTGTTGTGACCCTGAGCGCTGACCTTGAAAAAGCGGTTGTTGCCGAGGACGACGAGGCGTTCAGAGTCCAGGAATTGACCGAACAACTGGATTCAATGAACGCAGCCCGCGACAAAATAACAAACACATACAGGCAGATTTCCAGCAGTCATGTCCTGTGGGGAGAGGCCCTCACACCGTTGTTCGACTTTGAGATTCCCGGTTTGTTCCTGACGCTGGTAACCTCCGATCCCGAAATACGGCAGGTGGTGGTAACAAGTGTGGCACAGGACGTGTCGGACGCTGGCAGCTACCGCGCACACGTCGTGGAAGTCGCAGACTCGCCTCTGGACCTGGTGAGCGAAAGCATCCAACTCATCGAGGGCAATCTCCAGGTGGTAGGCGAAGCGAATGTGTTTCCTTCGAGCGTCGAGCGATCGACGGAAGATCGACCAACCACGAATCGCCTCCTCCGGAACCCGCAAGCGCTTGGCGGCGCGATGAACCAGCACCTCTTCGGGTTCATCCAGCTCCAGCATGATATTTCGTACCACAATCGGCATGAAGAGGTGGATGATACCGCTAACCGCGCTGCGTGCCCAGCTTGCTCGGGCGCCTATGGATCACTACACTTCTTTTCTTGGTTCCCATGGGTCGATGTGCCGGCCGCGACGGCCAGTAGGGCATGCCTTCACGCAGACGAAATTTTCACGAGGTAAACATGATCGAGGCGTTTCCAACCAGGCTCGGCTATCTCCTT
>JACZUY010000174.1 GCA_022572945.1 Pseudomonadota bacterium | reverse complement strand
CGACGTCAAATCGCTGTTCGCCAGCCTGTTCGGGGCTTCGGGATCGCGCGCGGTGGCGCCCTCGCCGGCCAGCGGCCAGTTCGCCGCTGCCGTCGCGCCGGTCCCGCCGCCGGCCGGCGGCCTGGCGGCGCCGCCGTCGACGGTGTCACCATTCGCTGTCGTCACTGCGGCCGCGGCTCCCGGCGCCACGTTGAAGGCCGCGGTCATCTACTTCGACGCCGGCTCCGCGAGGCTTTCGGCGAAGGCCCGCGAGGCGTTGCACAAGGTGGCCCATCTCCAGCGCGATCGCGGCGGCGTCATCCAGGTGGTCGGCCACGCCTCGAGCCGCACGCGCGAAGTGCCGCTCGACCGTCACACGCTGATCAACTTCGACATCTCGCACAAGCGCGCGCAGGCGGTGGCCGCGGAGCTCGTCCGTCGCGGCGTCCCGCGGGACCGGGTGTTCGCAAATGCGCAGACCGACAGTGCGCCGGTCTACCACGAATGGATGCCGTCCGGCGAGGCGGGCAACCGCCGGGCCGAGATCTTCATCGTCTATTGATTTCATGCACGCTCACGGCGGCCGGCCGGGGTCGCGCCGTGTCCGGATAGGCGAGTGGTGACCGGACCCCTGCGAATCGGCGTCGCCGGTCTCGGCACGGTCGGCGTCGGGACCGTCCGGCTGCTTGCCGAGCACGCCGATCTGCTGGCGCAGCGCTGCGGCCGGCGCCTCGAGGTGGCGGCGGTGTCGGCGCGCGAGCGCAACCGCGACCGCGGCGTCGACGTGAGCGAGGCGCGCTGGTACGACGACGCACAAGGCCTCGCCGCCGATGCCGACATCGACGTCGTCGTCGAGCTGATCGGCGGCGCGGATGGCGTGGCGCTCGATCTGTGCCGCGCCGCGATCAAGGCCGGCAAGCACGTGGTCACCGCCAACAAGGCGCTCATTGCCGGCCACGGCAGCGAGCTTGCCGCGCTCGCCGAGAGCGCCGGCGTCGCGCTCGGTTACGAGGCCGCGGTCGGCGGCGGCATTCCAATCGTCAAGGCGCTGCGCGAAGGGCTTGCGGCAAACCGGGTGGACCGCGTCTACGGCATTCTCAACGGCACCTGCAACTATATCTTGAGCGCCATGCGCGAGAGCGGCCGCGACTTCGCCGAGGTGCTCGCCGAGGCCCAGCGGCTCGGCTACGCCGAGGCCGACCCGGGCTTTGATATCGACGGCGTCGACTCGGCCCACAAGCTGGCGATCCTCGCGAGCCTGGCGTTCGGCTGCCGGCTCGATTTCGACGCCGTGCACATCGAGGGGATCCGCCACGTCTCGCCGCTCGACATCGACTACGCGCTCGAGCTGGGCTACCACATCAAGCTGCTGGGGATCGCCGGCCTGACCGAGCGCGGGCTCGAGCAACGGGTGCATCCCTGCATGGTTTCGGTCGATGTGCCGATCGCCCACGTCGACGGCGTCTTCAATGCCGTGGTTGCCGAAGGCGACTTCGTCGACCGCACCATGTTCAGCGGCCGCGGCGCCGGCGCGGGGCCGACCGCGTCGGCGGTGGTCGCCGACCTGGTCGATATCGCGCGCAACAGGATTTTGCCGGTGTTCGGCATCCCCGCGGGCGAGCTTGCGGATATTCCCGCGGCCTCGATGGAAAACCATTTCGGCGCCTACTACATCCGTCTTATGGTGGTCGATCGGCCCGGCGTGATGGCCGACGTGACCGCCGCCCTGCGCGACGCCGAGGTGTCGGTCGAGGCGCTGATTCAACGCGGCCGCAACCCGGGCGACGTGGTGCCGGTGGTGCTCACCACCCACGAGACCGAGGAGCGCGCGATGCGGCAGGCGCTGTCGCGAATCGGCGAGCTCGACACCGTGCTCGAGGCGCCGCACATGATCCGAATCGAGCAACTGTAGGGTGGGGGCAATGGCCGGCAAGAATGCTCTGGACCGCAATCTCGGGCTCGAAGCCGTGCGTGTCACCGAAGCCGCGGCGATCGCGGCGGTTCAGTGGATGGGGCTCGGCGACGAACACGCCGCCGACGAGGCGGCGGTCGACGCGATGCGCCGGGCGCTCAACGGACTCGACATCGACGGCACCGTGGTCATCGGCGAAGGCGAGCGCGACGAGGCGCCGATGCTGTTCATCGGCGAGGAGGTCGGAACGGGCAAGGGACCCAAGGTCGATATCGCGCTCGACCCGCTCGAGGGAACGACGATCTGCGCCACCGGCGGCGCCAACGCGCTCACGGTGCTGGCGATGGCCGAGCACGGCGGTTTCCTGCACGCGCCCGATACCTACATGGAGAAGATCGCCGTCGGCGCCGGCCTGCCGCCGGACGTCGTCGACCTCGACGCGAAGCCGAAGGAGAACCTGGCGAACCTGGCGAAAGCGCGGGGCCGCGACGTCGCCGATCTGGTGGTGATGATTCTCAACCGGCCGCGGCACGAGGAGCTGATCGCCGGGGTGCGCGAGGCCGGCGCGCGCGTCCGGCTGATCCAGGACGGCGACGTCGCCGGCGTGATCGCCACCGCGCGCGCCGAAACCAACATCGACATCTACGTCGGTATCGGCGGCGCGCCCGAAGGGGTGCTCGCGGCGGCGGCCTTGCAGTGCATCGGCGGCCAGATGATGGGGCGGCTGGTGTTTCGCAACGACGACGAGCGCAGCCGCGCCCGGGGCATGGGGATTACCGATTTCGACCGCAAGTACACGCTCGACGAGCTCGCCCACGGCGACATCATGTTCGCCGCCACCGGCGTCACCGGGGGCTGGATGCTCAACGGGGTGCGCCGGGTCGGCGAGGGCGTGGCGACGCATTCGCTGGTCATGCGCTCGAAGACGGGCACGGTCCGGTTCATCGAGGCCGAGCACAACGTCGCGCGGAAACCGATGGTCGGGGGCGCCGCGCCCGCGCGCGATGGCGCGGGCTCGATGGTGTGATGGACGCCGTTCTCGGCGTCGAGCGGTCGGTTGGCGGCTGGTTCTGGCGGTCGCGGCTCGACGATGCCCGCGCCGGCGCCGCGCTGGCGCAGGCGCTCGAAGTGCCCGAGATCGTCGGCCGCGTGCTCGCCGCGCGCGGGGTCACCGCCGATACGGCCGAGCGATTCCTCAACCCGAGCGTCCGCGCGATGCTGCCCGAACCGTCGCGGCTCGCCGGCATGGACGCCGCGGTCGCCCGGCTGGTGCGCGCCGTCACCGGCGGCGAGACGATCGCCGTGTTCGGCGACTACGACGTCGACGGCGCGACCTCGGCGGCGGTGCTCAAGCGGTACCTCGCGGCGGTCGGCGCGAGCGTGCGCATTTACATCCCCGACCGCCTCAGCGAAGGCTATGGCCCCAACGCCCCGGCGTTGAAACGGCTCAAGGACGAAGGCGCGGGCGTGGTGATCACGGTCGACTGCGGCGTCACCGCGCATCAGCCGCTCGCCGCGGCGGCGGACGCGGGTCTCGACGTGATCGTCGTCGATCATCACCTCGCCGAACCGAAGCTTCCCCAAGCGGTGGCGGTGGTCAACCCCAACCGGCTCGACGACACCTCGGGCTGCGGCGAGCTCGCCGCCGTGGGCGTCACCTTCCTGCTCGTCGTCGGCCTCAACCGGGCGCTGCGCGAGGCGGGGTGGCTGGCCGGGCGCGGGGAGCCCGAGCTCATCGACCTGCTCGACCTCGTCGCGCTCGGCACGGTGTGCGACATGGTGCCGCTCACCGGCGTCAACCGGGCGCTGGTGGCGCAGGGGCTGAAGGTTCTCGCACGCCGCGGCAACGTCGGCCTGGCGGCGCTCGCCGATGTGGGCGGGATACGCGAGCGCCCTGGCGCCTACCACGCCGCCTTCGTTCTCGGCCCGCGGATCAACGCCGGCGGGCGGGTCGGCAAGGCCGATCTGGGGGCGCGGCTGCTGGCCACCGACGATGCCGACGAGGCGGCCGAGCTCGCCCATCGTCTCGACGCGCTCAATGCCGAGCGGCGCACCATCGAGGCGTCGGTTACCGAGTTGCTTCTCGAAGCTTCGCGGATTCTCGATGAGGGACTTCTGTAGCCACCTCCGATGGAAATTCGGCGAGAATGGCTTCGCGAATCGCCCGATCGACGGCATCCGTGTCCACTCCGAGAATCGCTAAAAACGCCTGATCGGCGTCGACCCCGGTTCCGAGCACCCCGAGCAATTTTGCGCGCTGTGCGGGATCCGTCTGCTCGGCGATCCACTGCGCGGCTGCCGCAGACTCCAGGTACGCGGCGCGCGCACCTTCGTCATCGAGACCTGAAAAACTCGGCGAGAGACGACGCAGTGGGATCCACTCACCCGCCTCGATGACATCGCGCAACACCCGTCGCTCACTGCGGGTGAGCCCCTTCCGCCGGAGCGACTCGCGCTCCGAGATTTCGGCGAAGCCTTCGTTCAACCAATAAGGACGATCGCCTCCGGTCTGCTCGCGGAAGACCGCGTGAGAATATTCGTGGAAGAGCAGCGCGCGAAGTTCTCCAGCGGGATGCGCGGCCGACACCACGTGGATTTGACCATCGAAAAAGCCAACCGTCTGGAACGAAAAGCGATGGCGGTGCGCCCTGAGGTAGGCGGCCTTGCCGTAGAAGACCACGCCCATCGACTCGTCGGGAACCGCGCCGAGCTGGAGGCTGACGCTGGAGCGGGCCTCCTCGAGATAACGGAGCACGGTTTGTGGGTAATTGGGGGAGGCCTGCTCGAGTTCCGGGTCGTAGTGGACGAGAAAGTGCGCGCTCGACAGCTCCTGCCAGGGGCCCGTCGCGCGGGCGCCATTGGGATCCGCCAGACGCACCTCATCGTCCAGCGCCGCCATTGCCTCCATGATCTCCAACGGCTCACGGAGCGGCGCTTCCTCCGGCGCGTTGGGGTTCTTTACCGACAGATCGAAGGTCTGATCGTCCACGTCGCCTGCTTTGATCGTCCACGACTTCTCGGAATCCGCAAACGTCTTCTGCAGCTTGACGAACTCGGCCAGGTCGTCGTCGTTGAGCGGGTTGGTCTTGCCCAGGTTGCGGCCGGGGTCGAGTTGGTAGTACCAGATGTTGCGGGTCGGTGCGCCTTTCTCGAAGAA
>JACZUY010000173.1 GCA_022572945.1 Pseudomonadota bacterium | reverse complement strand
GCTGCTCGCCGCCGCGGTGCCGGCGGGGCCGGGCGAGCAGGTGCTCGACGTCGGCGCCGGCGTCGGCACCGCGGCGCTGTGTCTTGCCGCCCGGGTCCCGGACTGCCGCGTCTTCGGCATCGAGATTCAGCGCGACATGGTGCGCCTTGCCGGCGAGAACGCGGCGCTCAACGGTGCCGAAGGGCGCGTCGAGGTGATGGTCGGAGACCTCACCAGCCCGCCGCCGCGGCTCGCCGCGGGGAGCTTCGACCACGTGATGGCCAACCCGCCCTATAACGAGGCCGGCGCCGAGGGCGCCGCGCCCGGCGCGGCCAAGGCCGCCGCGACCGTGGAAGGCGAGGGCGATCTCGCCGACTGGGTCGCCTTCTGCGTCCGCATGGCGCGGCACAAGGCGAGCGTCACCTTCATCCACCGCGCCGATCGGCTCGACGAGCTGCTCGCGCACCTGAGGTCCAAGGCCGGCGGCGTCGTAGTGTTCCCGCTGTGGCCCGACGCCGCCGGCGAACGCCCGGCGAAGCGGGTCATCGTGCAGGCGCGCAAGGGCTCGGGCGCGCCGCTCAGGCTGGCCCCGGGGCTCGCGCTGCACCAAGGCGGCGGCTTTACCCCGGGCGCGGACGCGGTGCTGCGCGACGCCCAGGCGCTCGACCTGTGATGCCGGCGCGCCCATGGACCGGTGGTTCGGGTTCCGAGGCAAGCGCGATTGCGGGCGTAACCGTGCGCCGCGCCTCGATGAGCACGCAAGCCCGCGCGCCACATGGACGCGAGGCATGATACCATCGGTCATCAAGAATGACCGATGGGTGTTCAATCGGCACGCAGCCCAAATCTTCTATCAATCTGGCCGCATAGGCGGCGGCGCCCAATTATTGCGATCAAAGCTGGCGCGCTTGCCAGCGGTCGTGATGAGTCAATCATAATGACCGTTGGTATGAGTCGCTTGTTCGGCGCGCGGCAACGTTAGGTGTATATACACCTAACGTTGCAACTGTCGACGCGCTTGGCGGCGGGGCGGCGCGTCCCCATGTTCATCGCATGAAGATCCGACGCTTCCTGGCGAAGCTGCCGTTCGAGCCGCTGCGACGCCTGCCGCCGGTGGTCGGCGTGGTGCGCCTCGGCGGCGTCATCGGCGGGATCGGGCCGCTGCGCCGCGGGCTGACGCTCACCGCGCTCGAGCGCGCGCTCGAGCGCGCCTTCAACCTCGACGGTGTCGAGGCGGTGGCGCTCGCGGTCAACTCGCCGGGCGGCTCGCCGGTGCAATCGGCGCTGATTTTCCGGCGCGTCCGCGCGCTGGCGGCGGAAACCGGGGTTCGCGTGTTCGCCTTCGCCGAGGACGTGGCGGCGTCGGGCGGCTACTGGCTGGCGCTCGCGGGCGACGAGATCTACGCCGACGAATCGTCGATCATCGGCAGCATTGGCGTGATTTCCTCGGGCTTCGGCTTCGATCAGGCGATCGAGCGCCTGGGGATCGAGCGGCGCCTGCATACCGCGGGCGACCAGAAGTCGATGCTCGATCCCTTCCGGCCCGAGGATCCCGACGACATCGCCCGGCTCGAGGAAATCCAGGGCGACGTTCACCAGAGCTTCAAGCAGGCGGTGCGCGAGCGCCGCGGCGCCAAGCTCGCCGCCGGCGACGAGGAGACGGTGTTTTCCGGCGCCTTCTGGGCCGGCCGGCGCGCGGTCGAGCTCGGCCTGATCGACGGCATCGGCGACCTGCGCTCGGTGATGCGCGCGCGCTACGGCGACGACGTGAAGCTCAAGCCGGTGGGCGACGAGCGGGCTTGGTTTCGCCGCCGCTTCCGGCTCGCCGGCCCGGCGCCGGCCGACTGGGCGTCCGATCTGCTGTGGGCGATCGAGACCCGCGCCTGGTGGAGCCGCTACGGGCTTTAGCGCCCGCCGGCGAATGCCCGGGGAGTAACTGGCCGTCAGGCGAGATATTTTGCCACCGCGTCCTCGTTCCATTCGAGGCCAATGCCGGGCGCGGATGGGATCACGGCGCGCCCGTCGTCGATCTCGAGCGGTTGCTCGAGGATCGGATTGGCCCAGTCGACGTACTCGAGCCAGTGGCTCGTCGGCGTGACCGCGAGCAGATGCGCGCTGACCTCGGGAAACAGGTGGCTCGAGACCGGCAGCCCGATCGGCTCGGCGAGGGCCGAGGCGCGAAGCCAGCCCGTGATTCCGCCGATCTTCACGACATCAGGCATGAACAGGTCGCTGGCGCCGGCGTCGATCGCCTTCGCCATGTCATGCGGTCCCCAGCAATTCTCGCCGAGCTGAATCGGAGTCCGCGCGTGCTCGCGGATCTCGGCGTGACCACGGTAGTCATCGCAGCGCGTCGGCTCCTCGATCCAGTAGAGCCCTTCGTGGTCGAGACGCGCGACGCGGGATTTCGCCTCGGTGACGGTGAGCGACTGGTTGTAGTCCGACATCAGCAGGACATCGTCGCCGATGGCCTCGCGGACGGCGCGAACCACCGCGACGTCGGCCTCCGCGTCGGCGTAGCCGAGGCGGACCTTGATCGCCCCGAACCCGGACGACGTGAGCTCCCCGGCCTCGTCCGCCGCCTTGTCCGGTCCGACGATGCCGAGTCCATTGCTGTTGTACGCCGGGATCGGTTTCGGCCGGCCCCCGAGAAGGCAAACCAATGGAAGCTCCTTCGCCCGCGCGAGCGCGTCCCACGCGGCCATGTCGATGCCGCCGATCGCCATCAGCGAAAAGCCCTGCGCGCCGAGCAGCCGGAAGGTTCGCTGCAACTTGGCCTCGATCTCGAACGGCGCGACCGCGTCTCCCTTGACGACGGTTTCGAGGTTCCCGATGAGGCCCGCGATCGGCGCGAGCGCGAGCGGGGTGTAGGTGAAGACGTAGCCGTGTCCGGTGACGCCCTGGTCGGTCTCGAGGTCGATGAGAACGAGCGGCGCCGTCGTGACCGAGCCGCCGCTGGTGTGAAGCGGTCTCGACATCGGGACATTCACGGCGCGGGCCCGGAGCGCGCGGATCGTCAGCTCGTCTCGTGGCACGGGAAGCCTCCGATCGTTTCCTGCATCGTGGGACCACCATGATAGCCGGAACGCCGCCGAAGGATATTCGCCGGGTCATGCGCATCCCGGCGGGCGGCGAGATGGCCCTGTATTACGGCGCGTCGGAATACGATTCCCGATCCCGAAAGTTCCCGCGGGGCCAGCTGACCGGGCGATTTGGTCTCCGAATTGAGGGGCTGTCCTAGATAGCGTGACTTATCTAGGACAGCCCCTAAAGTCATTGCTCAACCCGGTTCGAGCAGCGGTTGGCGGTCGATGGCGGTCTGTATGGCCTCGAAGGCTGACAGGCCTTGGCGGCGACCGCGCGTCTCAGTCGAAGCGTTAGCCACCAACATGCAAACTGGGAGGGAATTATTGCGCCTACGCGCGCATGATCGTCGATGGCCCTTTATGCAAATGGCTTTGATTTTTGCATCCTGTAGGCTCCGCAATCTAAGCTCCCGAAAGCATTTGGGTTGTGATCGGGCGAACGGGTTAGACAAGATCAGATGTCCGCCCTTGATTGGCGGACTAATACCGTTTCCGGTTGATTGATTCACGGGTGACGTGATTCGCTTCGTCGTCACCACGGATGATGGGGGTGAGGATGGGCGATCGTCGGTTGGATTTGGGGTGCGAGCCGGGCGATTCGGGTCTTGCGGTGCTGGCTGCGGCGCGCCCGGAGTTGGCGGGTTGTGGAGCAGCCGCAGGGTGGTAATAAGGGGACATAATACTTAATTCGCCGCAATTAAGTATTATGTCCCCTTATTACGTGTCCCCTTATTAGGCGGTGGTTTGGTGCGACGGGGGGCGCTGTCGTCAGGGTAACGGGATACGAGCGTCCTGTCCGAGGAATAGGATTGCCGAACCTCACCTCAAGACAGGAGCACTGCCAAAGCCCGATCGGCCCTTGGACCGCGGCGGAGCGGCATGTACGGATTGGTTCTGATGTACCCAGAATTCGCATTCCGCTGCTTTGGCTGCAAAATCGCCGGTTTCAAACAGGCCCTGTCGTTTCGAGTGGTCAGGCCATTTGGCCCATTCGAATGCGAACTCGCCGGGCGATTTCAACAGTTTCACGATTTCGTCGGCCTTGGTTCCGCGAAAGCCTTGCTCTGCCGTCGTGAAGTATTTCCGGTTAATTCTCAAGTACCGCACCGATCCGGGTTGACTGTCGAATCCAATCATCACAGACCACGTCGCCGCCTTGGCCTGGCGCAGCTCGTGCAGGCGCACGATCACGTCGCCGCCCCACGAAATCACGAAGCAGCTCCTGTCCCCCGACGCAGCGTCGGTCTCCTGGTCGACGCGCCAGGCCATGGCGATGACATCAATTTGGATAGAAGGGTCGGTGTCGTAGGATTCCAAACCCGCCATGACCGTTGGCGCGACGATGGGCAGGACTGCCAGGGACGATCCGCGCCAGCCACATCGGCACTTGGTTCAAGCCACCCGGAACGCCTTCTCGAGATCGTCGAGCTCCGATGCCGCCCCCTCGTGCTTGTTGCGCCCGAGTTCCAGGACGCAGACGTCGGCGGCGATCTTGAGGGCGTGCCGGATTTCCTGATCGACCAGCCGGATGGCGATGTCGCGGCCGGCGAGCGGCCGGTATGCGCCGCGGCCGCCGGCGCGCCGCCGCCGCGCGTTTTGCTCGAGTACCGTCGCCATGTCGCTCATCGCCTCACCAACCACGATAGCACGAGGCCGCCGCGGCTGGAACGCGCACGCCCGATTTGTGCCGATCAAATGGGTCAATATCGGGTTCCTTTGATACTACTTGCCTTTCCCGGGGCGCAGCGCCTGCCACTCGGCGTCGTCGAGCTCGGACAGGAAATTGAACTGGCCGGCGCCCTGGAGCCACTCGCCGCCGTCGATGGTGACGACCTCGCCGTTGATGTAGCCGGCCTCCTCGGAGAGCAGGTAGCACGCGAGGTCGGCGAGCTCGCGGTGCTCGCCGGCGCGGCCCAGCGGGTTGCGGGTCTCGAACCGGCGCGCGAGATCGGGCCGTGGCATCAGCCGCTCCCACGCCCCGGGGGTGGGGAAGGGGCCCGGCG
>JACZUY010000172.1 GCA_022572945.1 Pseudomonadota bacterium | reverse complement strand
CGTCGCGGGCACCGGCGCGCCGCGGCCCGGAACCCGCGTCGCCGTGGCGCTCGACGGCGATCAGACGTTCGTATTTCCCTGCGACCCCGAGAGTCCGCTAGAATAGGGATTCAGGCGCGTTCGGCGGAATCGGGCGACCCCGGCGGAAACCCCGGGGCGGCGTTGCGTATAGATGCGCTTTCTGACATTATGCGCCGCCTCGACGGCGACCCAAGCGCTGACGCTAGGAGAGATGTAGATGGGAACGTTTAGTATCTGGCACTGGCTGATTGTCCTCGTGGTCGTGCTCTTGCTCTTCGGGCGCAACAAGATCCCCATGCTGATGGGCGACATGGCGAAGGGCATCAAGGCGTTCAAGGCCGGCATGAAGGAGGAGGAGCCGGAGTCGACCGCCAAGCAAATCGACGACGCCGCGACGACCACCGCGAACGACGCGTCGGTGAGCAAGGACGAGGCCGCCAAGAGTTGACGCGTTCACGCGCGCCGGCGCGGGCCGCCTCGGGTGTGAGTGGCCATGCTTGACATCGGCTGGACCGAAATGGCGGTCGTGGCGGTCATCGCCCTGATCGTCATCGGACCAAAAGACCTGCCCCGCATCATGCGCGCCGCCGGCCGCTGGGCCCGCAAGGCGCGGGCGATGGCGCGCGAGTTCCAGGGCGGCATCGACGACATGGTCCGCGAGTCGGAGATCGGCGAGGTCAAGAAGGGATTCGACAGCGTCGCCGACTACAGCCCGGCGAAGGAGATCGAGAACGCGATCGACCCGACGGGCACGCTGGCGAAGGACCTCGATCCCGCCAGCATCGAATCCGAAGCGGAGGCGAAAGCCCCGCCGGCCGACGATACGGTTGCGGCGCCAACAGATTTACCGGCCGCCGACGCAGGGTCGGACGATGCGCCCTCCGGCGGCGACGAGTCGGGTGACGAGTCCGACGACGCGGCCGCGCGGCGAGCCAGCGCCTGATCCGTGACGAACGACATCGACGAAAGCAAGGCCCCGCTGCTCGATCACCTCATCGAGCTGCGCAAGCGGCTGATCCGTTGCGCCATCGCTATTGTCGTCCTCTTCCTCGGCTGCTTCTTCGTCGCCGAGGAGATATACAACTTCCTCGCCGCGCCGCTTGCCGAGCAACTCGCCGATCGCGAGAACGCGCGGATGATCTTCACCGCTCTCCACGAAGTCTTCTTCACCCAGGTGAAGGTGGCGTTCTTCGCCGCGCTGTTCATCTCGTTCCCGTTCGTCGCCAACCAGCTCTGGATGTTCATCGCGCCGGGCCTCTACAAGAATGAGAAAAAGGCGTTCCTGCCGTTTCTCGTGCTCACGCCGATCCTGTTCTTTGCCGGCGGGGCGCTCGTCTACTACATGATCTTTCCGCTCGCCTGGCAGTTCTTCCTGGGCTTCGAGACGATCGGCGGCGACGGCGCGTTGGCCATCCAGCTCGAGGCCAAGGTCGACGAATACCTGTCCCTGGTGATGAAGCTGATCTTCGCCTTCGGCCTCAGCTTCGAGCTGCCGCTGGTGCTGACGCTGATGGCGCGCGTCGGCATGACCACCGCCGACGGCCTGGCCGAGAAGCGAAAGTACGCCATCGTCGGCGCCTTCGTCGCCGCGGCGGTGCTCACGCCGCCCGACCCGATCAGCCAGATCAGCCTGGCGATCCCCATCATCCTGCTCTACGAGGTGTCGATCATCTCGGTCCGCATGGTCGAGAAGCGGCGCAAGCAACGCGACGACGAGTCGGACGCCGCCGCCGGGATCGGAAAGGGAGACGCCGACGAACCGGTCGATGAGACCGACTTCAACGTCGGGCGCTAGCGACGGCCTTCATGGGGTGCGCCGGGGCGGCTCGAATGTGGACGCCCGGAGCCCCGCGGCGTATATAGGGCGGGCCTCTCGTTCCCCGGGAATTCGATGTTCGACGTCAAAGCCATCCGTGACGATCCGGCCAAGTTCGACGCCGGGCGCGCGAAGCGTAGCCTGCCCGCGATTGCCGCCGAAATCCTTGCGTTCGACGACAAACGCCGCGCCCTGCAGACGCGGCTGCAGGAGCTGCAGGCGCGGCGCAACGAGGCGTCGAAGGCGATCGGCCACGCCAAGGCAAAGGGCGGGGACGCCGAGGCGCTGATCGCCGAAGTCGCGACCCTGAAGTCCGAGACACAGACGCTCGAGGGCGAGGAACGCGCCGCGGCGGAGGCGCTCGACGAGCTGCTTTCCGGCGAGCCCAACCCGGCCGAGGAGGCGGTGCCCGCGGGCGCCGACGAAAGCGTGAACGTCGAGCTCCGCCGCTGGGGCGAGCCGCACAACTTCGACTTCGAGCCCAGCGACCACGTCGACATCGGCGAGGGGCTGGGGCTCATGGACTTCGAAACCGCCGCGCGCATGTCGGGCGCGCGCTTCGTCGTGCTGTCGGGCGCGCTGGCGCGGCTCGAACGGGCGCTCGCCGCGTTCATGCTCGACATGCACACCCGCGAGTTCGGCTACACCGAGGTCAACCCGCCGCTGCTGGTGCGCGAAAACGCCGCCTTCGGCACCGGGAATTTGCCCAAGTTCGCCGACGAACTGTTCCACACCACTGACGGCTACTGGCTCATCCCCACCGCCGAGATGGTGCTCACCAACCTCGCCGCCGGCCGCATCGTCGACGAGGCCGAGCTGCCGATCCGCGTCACCGCGTTCACGCCGTGCTTTCGCGCCGAGGCGGGCGCCGCGGGCAAGGACACCCGCGGCATGATCCGTCAGCACCAGTTCACCAAGGTCGAGCTGGTGTCGATCGTCGAACCGGCGCAGTCGGCCGACGAGCTCGAGCGCATGACGGCGTGCGCCGAAGCGGTGCTGCAACGCCTCGAGCTGCCGTACCGGGTGATCATCCTGTGCGGCGGCGACATGGGCTTCGCCGCGCAGAAGACCTATGACATCGAGGTCTGGTTGCCGGGGCAGAACAGGTTCCGGGAGATTTCGAGCTGCTCCAACTGCGGCGACTTCCAGGCGCGCCGCATGAAGGCCAGGTTCCGGCGGGCGGGCGAGAGCGGCACGCGCTTCGTGCACACGCTCAACGGCTCGGCCCTGGCGATCGGGCGCTGCCTGATCGCGGTGCTGGAGAACTTCCAGGAGGCCGACGGCTCGGTGGCGATCCCGCCGGCGCTGCGTCCTTACATGGATGGGCTCGACCGCATCGCGCCCCGGGCGTGAGCGCGGGGCGAGGCGGCCGCCCATGCGCATTCTCGTCAGCAACGACGATGGCGTCAACGCGCCCGGGCTTGAGGTGATCGAGCGCATCGCCGCCGTCCTGAGCGACGATGTCTGGGTGGTCGCGCCCGAGACCGAGCAGAGCGGCGCTTCCCATTCGCTGACGCTTCACCGGCCGCTGCGCGTGCGCCGCATCGGCGAGCGCCGAATGGCGGTCGACGGCACACCCACCGACTGCGTCATGCTGGCGATTAACGAGCTCATTCCGGGCGAGCGACCGGCGCTGATGCTGTCGGGCGTCAACCGCGGCAGCAACGTCGCCGACGACGTGACCTATTCGGGCACCATCGCCGCGGCGATGGAGGCGACGCTCCTCGGCGTGCCGGCGATCGCGCTCAGCCAGCACTACGGCGGGGACGCGGCGGTCAAATGGGAGACCGCCGAGCGCCACGCGCCCGAGCTGATCCGCCGCCTCGTCGACACCGGCTGGCCCGACGACGTCATGATCAACGTGAACTTCCCCGACGCCGCCCCCGACTCGGTCGGCGGCGTCACCGTCAGCCGCCAGGGCCGCCGCAAGTTCGGCGACGTGCTGAGCGAGCGGATCGACCCGCGCGGGCGGCCCTACTATTGGATCGGCGGCATGCGCAACCGGGACGAGGATATCCCCGGTTCCGACGTCGAGGCGCTCGGCCAGGGCGCCATCGCGGTGACGCCGTTGTGCCTCGATCTCACCCACGGGCCCACCAGCCGGGCCTTGCGCGAAGCCCTGAAGTGACCCAGGAAACGCGCAAGATTCGCTTGATCATGCAGCTCCGGCGCGAAGGCATCACCAACACGCGGGCGCTGGCGGCGCTCGAGCGCGTGCCGCGCGAAATGTTCGTGCCCGAGCGGCTCGCCGACCGCGCCTACGACAACAACGCGCTGCCGATCGGCAAGGGACAGACGATCAGCCAGCCTTACGTCGTCGCCGCCATGACCGACAAGCTCGACGTCGGGCCGCGCATGAAGGTTCTCGAAGTCGGCACCGGCTCGGGCTACCAGGCCGCGGTGCTCGCGCCCCTGTGCCGGCGGCTCTACACCATCGAGCGCGACCGCGAGCTGTTGCACGCCGCCGAGCAGCGCTTCAAGGAGTTGGGCATTCGCAACATCGTCACCTGGCTCGGCGACGGCGCCAAGGGCTGGCCCGAGCAGGCGCCGTTCGACCGCATCATCGTCACCGCGGCGGCGCCGCGAATACCGCCGCGGCTCCTCGATCAGCTCGCCGTCGGCGGCATCATGGTCCTGCCCGTGGGCACCGACGACTTCGAGCAGGACCTGATCCGCGTGCGCCGCACCGAAGACGGACACGAGACCGAGAAACTGTTCCCCGTGCGCTTCGTGCCGTTGGTGTCCGACGTGCTCGCCGACGAGGAATAGGACATGCGGGTCGGCCCGGCGCTCGTCATCACCGCCGCCATGCTGGCCGCCGCCTGTGCGCGGCAGCCGCCGGCGGAGGTGGAGTACAGGGCGACGGGAGCGGTCACCCGGCCGGCGCCGGCCGAAGAAGCGAAACGCACCGTGACCGCCCGCTCGGGCGATACCGTCTACGCCATCGCCCGTCGCCATGGCGTTCCCGTGCGCGCGCTGATCGACGCCAACCGGCTCGGGCCGCCGTACCGGTTGCGGGTCGGCCAGGAGCTGGTGCTGCCGCGCCCGCGCGAGCACGTCGTCGCGCGCGGCGAGACGCTCTACGGCATCTCGCGCCGCTACCGCGTCGATATGAGCGTCCTCGCCCGCGCCAACCGGCTGACGGCGCCGTATCGCGTGGAGGCCGGGCAGAAGCTCAGGCTTCCCGCGACCGCGGCGCCCGCCGCGGCGCCGGCGAAGGTCGCCCTGGGCTCGGCCGACGGCTCGGCGCCGAGCCCAGG
>JACZUY010000171.1 GCA_022572945.1 Pseudomonadota bacterium | reverse complement strand
GGACGTCGTCGCGCAGCGTGACGAGCGTGCGCGAAAGCCGCGCCCCGTCGGCGTGCTCGATCAGGTTCTGGCGCCGCTTGGGCTGCTTGATCTCCCCGGCGCGGGCGAGCACGGCGTCGAGGTCGCCGTACTCGTTGATCAGCGCGGCCGCGGTCTTGACGCCGATGCCCGGGACCCCCGGCACGTTGTCGGTCGGGTCGCCGGCGAGCGCCTGCACGTCGATCACGCGATCGGGCGCGACGCCGAACTTTTCCACCACCTCGTCGACGCCGATGCGGCGGCCCTTGAGGCCGTCGTACATGACGACCTCGCCGCCGACGAGCTGCATCAGGTCCTTGTCGGAGGACACAATGGTGACGCGCACCCCGGCCTCGCGCGCGAGCCGGGTGTAGGTGGCGATGATGTCGTCGGCCTCGAAGCCCTCTTTCTCGATGCACGCGAGGTTGAAGGCGCGCGTCACCTCGCGGATGATTTCGAACTGGGGGACGAGCTCCTCGGGCGGCGGCGGCCGGTGCGCCTTGTACTCGGGGTAAATGTCGTTGCGGAAGCTGCGTCCCGAGTGGTCGAAGATGACGGCGATGCGGTCGGCCTCCAGCTCGCCGAGGAGCCGCATCAGCATGTTGGCGAAGCCGTAGACCGCGTTGACCGGGGTGCCGTCGGCGCGCGTCATCGGCGGCAACGCATGGAAGGCGCGGAAGATGAAGCCCGAGCCGTCGATGAGGACGACGTGTCGGGCCGATCGCCCGGAGGCGTCGTCGGTCATGACGTCACCCCGCCGCGTCGTCAGGGCCCGGCGGCCGCGTCGGCCTCGTCCTTGTGGACGAAGCGGCGGTCGCAATAGCCGCATTCGACCCAGCCCCGGGGGCCGATGGTCAAATAGACCAGCGGGTGGCCGAGCGCGCCGCCGCCGTCGCAGCTCACGTCCCGGCTCGTGATCTCGATGATTTCGGGCTCGATCATGGCTCGCGCGCTCCGCCGCGACGGGGACGTTGACCCCGGGGCCGAGCGGATGATACCCATTGCCCGGTCACAATCAACCGTGACAGCGCAACAGCTTCCCTGACTCGGCCATGGCACGCGACCGCAGCGACGACGGCGCGCCCGCGAACGCTCTCGCGGTTCGCGGCCTGCGCAAGACCTACGGCAAAGGACCCGGCGCCACGGAGGCGCTCTCGGGCATCGACCTCGAGGTGCCGCGCGGGGCGTTCTTCGGCCTTCTGGGGCCCAACGGCGCGGGCAAATCGACGCTCATCAACATCCTCGCCGGCCTGGTCATCAAGACCGCCGGCCACGCCGAGGTGTGGGGCTACGACATCGACGAGAACCCGCGCGCCGCGCGCTCGGCCATCGGCGTGGTGCCGCAGGAGCTGAACATCGACCCGTTCTTCACCCCGCGCGAGCTCCTCGACCTGCAGGGCGGCCTCTACGGCGTGCGCAAGCGCGAACGCCGCACCGACGAGATCCTCGCCGCGGTCGGCCTCACCGAGCAGTCCGACTCGTATGCGCGCACGCTCTCGGGCGGCATGCGGCGCCGGCTTCTCGTCGCCAAGGCGATGGTGCATTCGCCGCCGGTGCTGGTGCTCGACGAGCCCACCGCGGGGGTCGACATCGAGCTGCGCCAGCAGTTCTGGGCCTACGTCGGCAAGCTCAACGCCGACGGCACGACGATCCTTCTCACCACGCACTATCTCGAAGAGGCCGAGCGCTTCTGCGACACCATCGCGATCATCAACGAGGGCGCGCTGGTGGCCTGCGAGAGGACCGCGACGCTGATCCGCCGGCTCGATCGCAAGTTGGTGACGGTGGTGATCGCCGAGGAGATCGACGCCGTGCCCGAGGGGCTCGCGCGCTTCGACGCCGAGCTTCTGCCGATGCGCCGGCTCGCGGTGCACTACCGGCCGAGCCGGACCGCGATCGGCGAGATCCTCGCCGCGGTCAACGGCGCCGGCCTGACGATCGTCGACCTCACCACCGAGGAAAGCGACCTCGAGGACATCTTCCTCGCGTTGACCAGCCGCCGCGCCGCGCAGTGAGGGCGGCGCCCGCCTTCCACGACGCGGGCCTTGCGCGCACCGGCGGTTTGGCCGATGTTTCCCGCTGAATCGACGGAGCCTGAATCGGGCGATGGCGAGCCACACCTTCTTCTGCGTCGATGCGCACACCTGCGGCAACCCGGTGCGGGTGGTCGCCGGCGGCGCGCCGGCGCTCGAGGGCGACACCGCGAGCGCGCGCCGCCAGGACTTCGTCGCGCGCTACGACTGGATCCGCACCGGGCTGATGTTCGAGCCGCGCGGCCACGACATGATGTCGGGCGCGATCCTCTATCCGCCGACGCGCGACGACTGCGACCTCGGCGTGGTGTTCATCGAGACCAGCGGGTGTCTGCCGATGTGCGGCCACGGCGCCATCGGCACGGTCACGGTGGCGATCGAGCGCGGGCTGGCCGAGCCCGCCGAACCCGGAGTGCTCAGGCTGGATACCCCGGCCGGCGTCGTCGTCGCGCGCTACACCCGGAACGGCGCCTACGTCGATGCGGTGCGCATCACCAACGTGCCGGCGTTCGTGCATTCGACCGGGGTCGAGGTCGACTGCCCCGATCTCGGCCGGCTTCGCGTCGACGTCGCCTACGGCGGCAACTTCTACGCCATCGTCGAGCCGCAGGCGAACTACCGCGGCCTCGACGACCTCGCGCCCGCCGACATCCTCCGCCTGAGCCCGGTGCTGCGCACGCGCCTCAACGACAACGGCGCTTACGTCCACCCCGAGGACGAGACCATCCGGGGCGTCACCCACATCATGTGGACGGGGGCGCCGAAGCACGCCGAGGCCGACGGCCGCAACGCCGTGTTCTACGGCGACCACGCGATCGACCGCTCGCCGTGCGGCACCGGCACCTCGGCGCGGATGGCGCAGCTCGCGGCGAAGGGCGAGCTCGCGCCCGGCGACGACTTCGTCCACGAGAGCATCATCGGCACCCTGTTCCACGGCCGCGTCGAGGCGCGGGCGACGGTCGGCAACTTCGACGCCATCGTTCCCAGCATCGAGGGCTGGGCGCGGATCACCGGGATCAACACCATCTTCATCGACGACCGCGACCCGTTCGCGCACGGCTTCCAGGTGGTGTGAATGGCGCTCGGTGTTTCGCGGTTCAGCGCTCGGGCGACCAGCTCTCGACCAGCGCCTTGCCGGCCGCGCGCTGTTCGGGCGTCAATTCCTTGGCGAGGCGGTTGAGGTTGCCGGCGGCTTCGGCGTCGCCCACTTTCGCCGCCAGCGTGAGCCAGAGAAACGCCCGGACGTCGTCGCGCTCGACGCCGTCGCCGGCGGCGTAGAGATAGCCGAGCATCGATTGCGCGGCGGCGTGGCCGCGTCCCGCGGCGTCGCCGTAGAGCCGCGCCGCTTCGGCGAGGTCGGCGTCGCCGCCGCGGCCCTGGTGGAACAGCCGTGCCAGCCGGTACTCGGCGTGCGCCTCGCCTTGCGCCGCGGCCCTGGCGTACCACGCGCGCGCCAACGCGGGGTCCTCGGGCGCCCGCTCGCCGACCTCGTACATGTAACCGAGGAGGAACTGCGCCCGCGGCTGGCCGGCCTCGGCCGCCGCCTGATACCAGCGCATCGCATCGCCGTACGTGCCCGGCGCGTTGGGGTCGGCGGCAACCGGTCCGGCGACAACGATGGCCAGAGCGACTGCCAGTACGACGCCTCGCATCATCCGTCCCCTCGTTGCAACGACAGCGCCAAGCGCGCCGAAACCTAACCGAGAACGCGCCGTGTCGCCAGCCCCGGCGTTCTCCGGCGCCGCGCGGGGTCGGCGTCGGCACCACGGCGACCGTCCGTTTCCCGGCGAGCCGGGTGCCGACGTTGACCCAGACAGCCACTGCCGGGGGGAGCTTGGATTGACTCCGCCTTCCCCCGGCCGGGAAGCTCCCGCGCGCGATTAACCTAGCGTTAATCGCGATGGGCGATGAAGGGACGTGTTTCAATCGAAACGGGGATCTGGCCATGGACCTGAAGCCACGCGATTTGGACACATTGATCGACCTGGTCGAGAACAAGCTCAGCGACATCCTGGTCTGGGACGGCGACGACCGTAAGGAGGTCAAGTCGCTCAAACGCTGTCTCGAGGGTCTCTATGCCGTGAAGGACCGGTTCGGCAACGTCGTTCGGCTCGAGCCCGGGCGTGCGGCGAACGCGCCAGCCAGCGCCTTGCAAGCCCGTCACTGAACCGGCGCAGGATCGGGCGCGCTCGCAGCCCCGCGGTTCAGATTGCCGGCGCGTGGCGCCGCGCTTCGGGCGGCAGGCGCCGGTCGAACACCGCGCAGACAACGCGCAAGATCGTTCTCGCCTCGGGCGAGACGCTAATGCGACGTCCAACAATCCGCACGATCCCGCCGGTTTCCAGCGGCGCCAGCGCCTCGATCTCCGGCGCGAAGCGTTCTGGACGAAAGCCGTTGGCCCGGCATACGGCGTCGAGATCGACTTCGAGATTGCACATCAGCCGTTCGATGATCTCGTGGCGCACGCGGTCGTCGCCGGATGACTCGACGCCGCGCACGATCGCGAACTCGCCCGCGGTGATCCGCGCGCGGTAGTCGGGCGTCCGCGCCGCGTTCTGCACGTACCCCTGCGGCAACGTGCCGATCGCCGAGGCGCCCAGGCCGAGCAGCGCCAGCGCCTGTTCGGTGGTGTAGCCCTGGAAGTTGCGATGCAGCCGGCCGTGGCGCGCGGCGACGACCATCGGGTCCGCCGGCAGGGCGAAGTGGTCGAGCCCGATCGCCACATAGCCACGCTCGACAAGCCGCGCCGCCGCCGCGCTGAACAGGCGCAGCCGGCCGGCGGCGTCGGGCAGCAGCGACTCGTCGATCAGCCGCTGGTGGGGCTTCATCCACGGCACGTGCGCATAGCCGAACAAGGCGATGCGATGGGGCTCGAGCTCGAGCGTCTTGTCGACCGTGTCGGTCAGGCCGGCGACGGTCTGGCGGGGAAGGCCGTAGATCAGGTCGATGTTGAGCGCGTCGATGCCGGCGTCGCGCAGCCAGGTCACCACCCGCCGGGTGAGGTCGAAGGGCTGGATCCGGTTGACCGCGCGCTGCACCTCGGGGTCGAAGTCCTGCACGCCGAGGCTGGCGCGGGTGACC
>JACZUY010000170.1 GCA_022572945.1 Pseudomonadota bacterium | reverse complement strand
CCGGTTCGGCCTCGCCCGGCGGCAGGTCGGTCAGGGGATAGCCGTGCTCGATCAGCAACGTGCCAACGCGGGCGCTTCGCCGGGCGACGACGACGCCGAGGTCGATGCGCCCGGCGGCCTTGGCTTCGGCCGCGACCAGCCTGATCTGGCCCGGCGTTTCGGCGAGTTCGCCGAGGCGCAAGACGAAGGGCCGCAAACGATCGGACAGGCCGATCCGTGCGAGCATCCGCACCACGCCGGTCAATTCGTTGGCCTCGATGAACGCCCGGTCGGCGGCGCTCGCTTCGGGATCGGGCGGAAGCGGCAACGGCCCCTGGGTGTCCAGTGCGGCGAGCGCGAGTTGGCCGTAGAAGGTGGTGGGGAACGCGACCGCCCTCTCGTACCAGTGGCGCGCGCGCCCGGGCTGGTTCGCCGCCCCCGCCGCGCGGCCCGCCCAGTACGCCGCGCGGGCGACGCTGATGGGATAGCGCACCCCGGCATGGAGCAGCGCGAAATGGGGATAGGCCATGTCCGGGTCGTCGAAGAAGCGCAACGCGATCCAGCCGGCGAGCCACTCGGCCTGCGCGCGGGGCAGGGGAGCGGTCTGACGATGATCGCTCGCCAGCCGGTACGCCACCGAGATCAGCCCTTCGCGGACCGCCTTGCGGGACTGGATATGGGCCTCGCGCCACCACGCGGCGGGACGCACCAGCTCGTCGGGCGGCGCGGCGAGTATCTCGCGAGCGCGTTGGTCGAATCCCTTGCGCCGCCGCCAGCGCAGGCGCTCGTACTGGAGGCCGGGATCGGCGAGCAGGTCGTCGGGAACCCGGGCGATCGCCGCATCGACGCCGCCGGCGCGGAGCTTCAGCCGGCGACGCGCCTCGGCCAGCGCCCTGTGCCCGGCATCGACACGGTGCGACTGACGGTGCGCCGCGCCGCTCTTGCCGTCCCACAATAGGCGGTTGAGCCGCGCAATGTGGTCATCCGCCGTGAGACGCTTGCGGTGGCGTTTGAGGAGCGCTCTCTCCTCGCGGCGGAAAAAATCCCCGTTGATCCAGGCGTCACGCAGAAGCGCCGTCGCCGTTGCCTCGTCGCCGGCGTCGAGATGCGCTTCGGCGAGCCGCGCCTTGCCAACGCCGCTGAGCGGCGGATGGTCGGCGAACCACGCCCGGACGCGGTCATTGTCGACGGTATGGTCGATCGCGGCTTCGGCGCGGCGGCGGAGCGTCCCGGTCCGCGGCCAACCGGGGTTGGCCGCGAGAAAGCCGGCGATCGCCTCGAACCGCGGGATCGGCTGCGCCTCGATCAGCCGCAACCACGTCAGCACTTTGGCGGTGCGTGGATAATACCCCTTCGCGGCGAGGCTGTACGCGGTTTCCCATTGGCCTTCGTCGGCGGCGGCGAACGCCGCGGTGTAGAGCGCGCGGTCGTCCGCCGGGAAAGGCGCATCATGCGCGTCCGCGGAACAGGCGCAGGCGAGGGCCAGGCCGGCCCCAATTGAGAATATGACCCCGACCCTCGACCCCACGGCTCCACCTCGCAAGCCTTCCCACCATGCGCCCGCATGGCGCGCGCGCGCCTATCTTCACGCAGCCGGCCGCCGCCAACAAGCCACGATTGCTTGCCGGATACGGGCGCTATGGCTTAATCTCCGGTCAGGATACGTCAAGGCAATGGGGACGGAGCGATGTTCAAGGGTTCCTTTGTGGCGCTGATCACGCCGTTCAAGAACGGGGCCGTGGACGAGGACGCCTTCCAGTCGTTTGTCGACTGGCAGATCGCCCAGGGCACGCATGGGCTGGTCCCGTGCGGCACCACGGGCGAATCGCCGACGCTGAGCCACGCCGAGCACGAGCGCGTCACCGAGCTGTGCATCGAGGTCGCGAAGGGCCGGGTTCCGGTGCTCGCCGGCACCGGCTCGAACGCGACCGACGAAGCGATCTCGCTTACCCGCCACGCCAAGGACGCGGGGGCGGACGGCGCGCTGGTGGTGACGCCCTACTACAACAAGCCGACGCAGGAGGGGTTGTACCAGCACTACAAGGCGATCCACGACGCCGTCGACATTCCCATCATGATTTACAACATTCCCGGCCGCTCGATCGTCGACATGAGCGTCGAGACGATGGCGAGGCTCAGCGAGCTGCCCCATATGGTCGGCGTCAAGGACGCCACGAACGACGCGGTTCGGCCGCTCGAGACCCGCATCGCCTGCGGTCCCGACTTCTGTCAGCTTTCGGGCGAGGACCCGGCGCTGATGGCGCTCCTGGTGCACGGCGGGCACGGCTGCATCTCGGTCACCGGCAACGTCGCGCCCCGGCAGTGCGCCGATCTCCACAACGCCTGGATGGGCGGCGATCACGGCCGCGCGCTGGCGGTCCAGGAGCGGTTGATGCCGCTGCACCGGGCGCTGTTCGCCGAGACCAGCCCGGCACCGGTCAAATACGCCGCCAGCCTGCTTGGGCTGTGCGCGCCCGACGTTCGCCTGCCGCTCGTCGAAACCGGGCCCGCGACCAGGGAGCGGGTCGAGTCGACGATGCGCTCGGCCGGCGTGCTCAACTAGAGCCGGGCGGCGGGGCGATCGGTCGGACGATGGCCGGCGAGAAGCGACCGGCCGGAAAGGTCGTGGCGCAGAACCGGAAGGCGCGGCACAACTACTTCATCGACGACACGCTGGAGGCCGGCTTGGCGCTGCTCGGCACCGAGGTCAAATCACTGCGCGAAGGCCGCGCCAACATCGGCGAGGCGTACGCCAGGGAATCGGGCGGCGAGCTTTTTCTCGTCAACGCCCATATCGGCGAATATCACGGCGGCAACCAGTTCAATCACGAGCCGCGCCGCGCCCGCAAGCTGCTGCTCCACAGACGCCAGATCAAGCGCCTGATCGGCGCGCTGCAACGCGAGGGCATGACCGTCGTTCCGTTGTCGATCTATTTCAACGACCGCGGGCTGGCGAAGGTGAGCCTGGGCCTCGCCCGCGGCAAGAAGCACTACGACAAGCGCGCCGCCACCAAGGAGCGCGACTGGCAGCGCGACAAGGCGCGGCTGATGAGGGAGAAGTCGTAGCGCTGTTTGAAAGGCTTGCAAGCGCGCCACATGCCAACACAAGGCAGCGGCGTTCATCACGACAACCAACATCATCGCTTGAACGCTGAGCCGAGCCAGACCATTCACTACCGACCTGAATTTGAGTGCATTCCGACTGGGTCTAGTTCGGGCGAGTTAACGGGAAACCGCGTTACAACGCCACCGCCCCACACACTGCATGGAGACCTTTTCAGTCTTAGAGGGCTATTGCCTATCAAGGCTGGCGTCAGCATGCCTGGAACTCCGGTTTGTGCTACTATCACGATAGCCGATGAGTCTATTTGGCAATTGTCGGTCTGGATGACGCCCAATTGACCGGGAACCAATAACCAATGACTGACGGTGACCTTCGAGACCAAGCGCATCTTGGCCAGCTTCGGCTGTTCTTGGAGGAACTTTGCAGCGACTTGTGCCGATTTCAGCACGTCGCTGAGGACGGCCTCGCGCCCGAGGCAGTGAGGATCAGTCGTGAGGTGTCGATGGACGCCGTGGGATCCTACGCTGACTTACGGGTGCAAGCACGAGGGCAACCGCCCTATTTCGTTGAGATCAAGTTCGGCTACCCTACAGACAAGCTGATCGCCCATATTTCACGCAAGTACGGCGTGGAGAGCAGCCATAGCGCGGAGGCCAATCGGTTAGTGCTGTTGATCCGGTCAAGCGACCATCCGAACTGGCCCGAAGTCGAAACGAAACTGCGGACGGTACTTCGGCCCGATCTTGAGCTCGACATCTGGGACGAACACTACCTCTTGCGACTGATGCGTGATCGTTTCGGCGTGGAGGTTGGCGGCACGACCGGCGACGACGTCCTCGCCGTCCGGCAAGCTATCGACGACGCCAAGTGGCGGTACGCCTTCGGCGATGGATTCGCTGATCATCCCCTCGCACCTTCGCTATTATGGCATTTCGGCTATTGGACGCTGCGCCGATTGCACGAGGAGCAGCGTCTTCAGCCACACGAAGTGTTGCAGCCTGGCCTGTATTCGAACGTAGCGATTGTGTTGGCCGACCTGTGCTCGTTCTCGGGCTACGTTCGGGATACGCGCGACGACCAGTTGGTGCGTCACTGTCTAGCCACCTTCTATTCACAGGCGCGCCACGCGATCCACGACACTGGCGGCATGATGTACCAGTTCGTCGGCGACGAGGTGGTTGCGCTATTTGGCTTCCCTAACCTCACGCCGACCTACACGCGCGACGCTCTCGATTGCGCGCAAGCGCTCATCGACATCGGCAACTCCGTTTGTAATCTGTGGCAACGCGAGTTAGATCGTATGCAAAAATCAAGCGGTGTTCACATCGGCATTGCCATGGGTGACCTGAACCTCGTGCTGCTTCGGCCGTTCTCCGGCAGCCAAGTGGGCTTTATCGGGGACTCGTTGAACATAGCGGCGCGGCTAATGGGCCACGCGGGGCCCAGCGAGATCGTGGTCAGCAACACGTTCTACCGAGGGCTCAATCCAGAGGTATGCCAGGCTTTTCACGAATTGTCCCCTGTGGAAGGGAAGAATGTCGGCTTAATCCGCTGCTGGAAACTTCCGTCGAACCTGGGCGAAGCGGCCCCGCCAGCGGGCCAATAATCCCATCTAGTTCTTCGGGATTTCCGATTCTCCGTAGGCTCCCGAGCAGAACGATCATGCGGTGATTTGCGGGCGGTACAACCAGATTGAACCCGCAGAACGCATGCTACCGCCGATTTCGCGTCTTTCGTCAGTCCGCGTGGTCGAGCCTGTCGCGGATTTCGGCGAACACGTCGCGGAACATCGTCTCGGTGAGGCGTCGGGTGTTGGTGTTGTAACGCGAGCAATGGTAGCTGTCGGCGAGGGTCAGGCCGCCGGCAAGCGCGTGCAGCGCGCCGTGGCGGAACCGCGCCGACGCGACCCGCAGCCCGAGCGCGCGCAGCACCGCGGAATGGGCCAGGGTGCCGAGCGCGACGATCACCCGAAGGTTCGGCATGCCGTCAATCTCGGCCCGAAGAAATCGCCGGCAGGCGTTGACCTCGGCGGCGACCGGCTTGTTCTCGGGCGGAACGCACCGCACCGCGTTGGTAATGCGGCAGTCGAGAAG
>JACZUY010000169.1 GCA_022572945.1 Pseudomonadota bacterium | reverse complement strand
GGGGACGGCGCGCGGCCGGCGCCGCCGAACGGCTGGCGCAATTGGCCGAACGCCGGGCCGCCGCGGCCGCCGAGCTCGACGCGCTCGGCGGCCGGCCGGCCGAGATCGCCAAGCAGCGCGAGGCGTTGCTCGATAATGCACAAGCCGCGCAAGCCGAGCGGAAACGCGCCGCCGACGCAGTCGCCGAGGCGGAGACCCTGCTTGCCGACCGCGACCGGCGGCTCAAGGAATCGGACGCGGCGCTCGCCGAAGCGCGCGAGCACCGGGTGCGCGGCGAAAGCGCGCGCGCGCAGGCGGCGGGCCATCGCGACGAGGTCGACCACGCCATCGCCGAGCGCCTGGGGTGCGCGCCGGCCGAGCTCGCCGCCGTCGCCGGGCTCGACGGGGAGGGCGCGGAATGGCCCGTGGAGGAGGAGATCGAAACCCGCCTCGCGCGCCTGATCCGCGAGCGCGACAACATGGGGGCGGTGAACCTGCGCGCCGAGGCGGAGGCGGCCGAGATCGAGGAGCAGCACGGCGTCCTCGCGGGCGAGCGCGTCGACCTCGAAGCGGCGATTGCCCGGCTGCGCCAAGCCATCGCCCGGCTCAATCGCGAGGGCCGCGAGCGGGTCGAATCGGCGTTCGACAAGATCGACAGCCATTTCGGGGCGCTGTTCACGCGGCTGTTCGCGGGCGGACGGGCGCATTTGAGCCTCGTCGATTCGGACGATCCGCTCGAAGCCGGGCTCGAGGTGATGGCGAGCCCGCCGGGCAAGCGGCTGCAGTCGTTGTCGCTGCTCTCGGGCGGCGAGCAGGCGCTGACCGCGCTGGCGCTGCTGTTCGCGGTGTTCCTCACCAACCCGACCCCGATCTGCGTGCTCGACGAGGTCGACGCGCCGCTCGACGACGCCAACGTCGCCCGTTTCTGCGACCTCTTGCAGGACATCGCGCGCGGCTCGTCGACCCGCTTCCTGATCGTCACCCACCACCGCATGACCATGGCGCGCATGGACCGGCTGTTCGGCGTGACCATGGCCGAGCGCGGAGTCTCGCAGCTCGTATCGGTGGATTTGCGCGCCGCCGAGGAGCTTCGGGCCGCCGATTGACCGCCGCAGTAGACAATTTTGTTCTTTCATATCAACAGATTACGAGAATCCGGTTGGACCTTGACACGGCTCGCGCGCACCCCCTATGTTGGCCGCGCCTTGGGGCGCGGTTCCGGCCAACGCCGGGGTCGGCCAAGTTCTTCCAGGCTGCGCCGATGAGTGAGCGCGAACCGCCGCCGTCGCTGGAAGACCTCGAGGCCCGGCTCGAGAAGGCGCGGGGTCGGCACCAGCGGCGGGAGGACGAGGACGGCCGGCCCGGGGTCATCGGCGTCGCGCTCCGGGTGTCGATCGAGATGGTCGGCCCGCTCGCCGTGGGCGTCGGCATCGGCTGGGTGCTCGACGATTGGCTGGCGACGGCGCCGTTGTTTTTGCTAGTGTTCTTTCTCCTCGGCGCCGCGGCCGGGGGCTTGAACACCTACCGCCGCGCACGGCAGATCGCAGGCGCGGTGGACGATCAGGGGCCGCCCGAGGAAAAAACGGGCGCGCGCGAGGACGAGTAACCGGGGGACGCCGTGGCCGAAAAAGCGTTCGATCCGTTGTTGCAGTTCGAGGTGCAGACGTTGGTGCCGATCAAGCTCGGCGGATTCGATGCGTCGTTCACCAACTCGTCGCTGTTCATGGTGCTCGCCGTCGCCAGCGCGACCGTGTTCCTCGTCGGCAGCATGAGCCGGCGCGCCCTGGTGCCGGGCCGATGGCAGTCGATGGCCGAGCTCTCCTACGAGCTGGTCGCCAACATGGTGCGCGACAACGTCGGCCACGAAGGGCGTCAGTACTTCCCCTTCATCTTCACCCTGTTCATGTTCATCATGTTCGCCAACGCGCTCGGCCTGCTGCCCTTCGGCCTGGTCGGGCTGCACGGATTCACGGTGACCAGCCACATCATCGTCACATTTGCGCTCGCGTTGGTGGTGTTCATCGGCGTCACGATCGTCGGCATCGTCAAGCACGGCTTCCGTTTCTTCACTTTTTTCGTGCCCAAGGGCGTGCCGCTGGCGATGATGCCGCTGTTGGTGCCGATCGAGGTGCTTTCGTACCTCGCGCGGCCCGTCACCCTGTCGCTCCGCCTGTTCGCCAACATGATGGCGGGCCACACCATGCTCGCGGTCTTCGGCACCTTCGTGGTGTTGCTCGGCGTCGCCGGCATCGCGCCGTTCCTGACGATCGTTCTTCTCATGGCTCTCGAGGTCATGATCGCCATGCTGCAAGCCTACGTGTTCACGATCCTGACCTGCCTCTACCTCAACGATGCGCTGCATCTGCATTGAGGCGGGGAAGAGAATCTCACCTCAGTATTCACGAAAACCTTTAGGGGACTGGACTCATGGATGTTGAAGCTGCGAAGTTGATAGGCGCCGGGCTTGCCGTCATCGGCCTCGGTGGCGTTGGCTTGGCCATCGGCAATATTTTCGCCTCGTTCATCACCGCGGTGGCCCGCAACCCGGCGGCGCAGCCCAAGGTGTTTCCGTTCACCATGCTCGGCTTTGCGCTGGTCGAGGCGGTGGCGCTCTATGCGCTGCTGATCGCGTTCCTGATTCTGTTCCTCTAGGGCGAACTGGAGCCACGCGGGCGGGAATTCGCGATGCCGCAACTCGATCCGGACGTCTTCTTGCCCCAGCTCGTCTGGCTGGCGATCACCTTCGTCGTCCTCTACGTGCTCATGGTGCGCACGGCGCTGCCGCGCATCGCCGAGGTGCTCGAAGCGCGCCAGGAACGCATCACCCACGATCTCGACGCCGCCGCCTCGCTCAAGGCCGAGGCCGACCAGGCGCTCGCCGAATACGAGGCGTCGATCGCCGAGGCGCGCGCCAACGCCCAGGGCATGCTCGCCGAGGCGGCCGAGGAGCGCGCCAGGCGCGCGTCCGAACGGCAGGCGGCGTTGGACGAACGCCTCGACGCTCGGTTGCGCGAGGCGGAGGCGCGGCTCGCCGAGGTCAAGACCGCCGCGCTTGGCCATATCGAGGAGGTCGCCGCCGACGTCGCGCGGACGGCGACGGCGCGGCTCATCGGCGTCGAACCCGACGACGAGGCGGTCGCGGCGGCGCTCGCCGCGGCGAAGGGAGACGCCTGATGTTCGGCGAGGCGTTCTGGGTCGCGCTCGCGTTCGTCGTCTTCGTCGCGCTGGTGTACAAGCCGGTGGGCCGGATGATCGGCGCGGCGCTCGATTCGCGCTCGACGCGGATCAAGGACGAGCTCGAGGAGGCGGTGCGTCTGCGCGAGGGCGCGCAGGCGCTGCTCGCGGGCTATCAGCGCCGGCAGGGCGAAGCGGCGAAGGAGGCCGAGGAGATCCTCGCCCACGCCCGCGACGAGGCCGAGCGCCACGCGGCGCACGCGGGCGAAGCGCTCGAGGCTTTGCTCGCGCGCCGCGAGAGCCAGGCGATGGACCGCATCGCCCGCGCCGAGCAGGAGGCGCTCGCCGAGGTCCGCGCGGCGGCGGTCGACCTCGCGGTGCGCGCCGCGCGCCGGCTGCTCGAACGCGAGCTCGACGACAAGCGCCACCAGGCGCTGATCGACGAGGCGGTCAGGGACCTCGAGAAGAACCTGCACTGAAGCGGCTTACCTCAACCGAATCACACCGTACGGGCGGGTTTGAAACTCGCCCTTCCGCGTCCAGGGGGCCATGATGGTGAAGCGGGTCGAGGCGCGGATGCTCGCGACATAGGCCGAAATTCCGGTTTCACGCGGGTTCGGGTGGGGTGACGCTGGTTCGAATGCGTCAGCGAAAATCGTCGGCGGCGATCCACCGGTCGGCGCTGTAGTCGAACACGCGTGAGATTTCGCGGCCGTTCCAATGGTATTTCAAGTGCCGATCCTGGACGGGAATGCCGACGACCTTCGGTCTGAACGCCGCGACGCAAGGATGGCCGAAGTTTCGCACACTGGGATAAAAGATTCCGTCTCCACCCGCGTCGCGGACTTGTTGCCCCAGTTCCTGGCTCTGACCGTATAAATTCGGGTCCAGATAGGTCGCTGCGGCTTCGCGATCCTTCGTAAGATCACGAAACCCGCCGTTAATTGGGCCGACGAGAACGCGCATATCCTCGTCGTGCGATTGATCGCGACTATCGGCGTATATGAGCCCCATATGATAAATTGTTTCCTGAACCGTCGTCGCGAGCCTGTCAGCAGCGTAGTAGACGCCGTAGCTTCCGTCGCTGAATCGCGATCCACGCGGATTGAGATGAGTGAAGGGCGCCATCACCCAGGCGGCGCCTGGCCCGGATATCCTTTCGTCGGCGGGAACAAGGCTGATTTCGCCGATTTCGTCACGCACCCGTGGGTTCGTGATCATCTCGATTTCAGCCAACATTTCCCATTTGGCCGGGTCGGCCGCGACTCGCTCGAAGAGATCGATGGGAGGATATCGGGAGGGAACGATGCGGTACGCCTTGCGCCACTTGACGGTCGTAACGGGGAACACCGTCAAGCCCAGCCCCCGCGCGCGGCATCGAGATACTGGCGGACGACGAAAAGGTCCGAGACATCGCCCCCCAGCATCCGTTCAAGGGGCGACTGGTCGCCGAAGAACCGGTTCTCGCGCTTGACCCAGCCGTCGGCCAGCGCCGGCCGACTGTAGAGAATCTGCAGCGCCTTGTAGATTCCCAGAATGTAGCTAACGCGACGCATCGTGTCTGTTGGCAGCCCGGCAACCGTGCCCTTTTTCCAGTTGAAAAGGGTCCTTGGGCTGGGTGAGCCGAGCAGGACCCGCGCGTCATCGTTCTTGACGCCCCAGAGGGCCATGATTCGGAAGAACGCTTCCACGCCAGCTTGCGCGTGCGCCTCGGTAAGTTGCGACGCCGACCGCAGGCGGGGAGGTTCGGGAACGGACGTTTGTCGCATTTCACGGACCGATCGAAACACCGTCTCGTTGATTGTGCAAATATGCAGTATTTAGGAGAAATAGTCAATATATGCATTTTCCGTACGGATCGATATACCCGGCGGCGAGCGGATTCCGCCCAGGTTCAACAGTTGTATCAAACTCCAGGCAGATACCGCGATGGGCGTCCGCGCAGTGCGCCCACATCAACGGGTGACTGTCCGATTCGGTGAGCGACAGCACCC
>JACZUY010000017.1 GCA_022572945.1 Pseudomonadota bacterium | reverse complement strand
GCGTCGCGTATGCTCACCGGCGCGGACGCCGCGTCTACCTCGCGGTCAACACCTATCCCGCGGCGGGCGACCCGGGACCCTGGACGCGCGCGGTCGACGACGCGGCGGCGATCGCGGTGGACGCGGTCATCGTCGCCGACATCGGGCTCCTCGACTATTGCCGCCGCGCCCATCCGCGCCTGCGGCTGCACCTTTCGGTGCAGGCGTCGGCCTCGAACGCGCAAGCCATCGGGTTTTACCACCGGGCCTTCGGCGTCAAGCGCGTGGTGCTGCCGCGGGTGCTCACCATCGCCGACATCGCGGCGCTCAATCGGGAGGTGCCGGTCGAAACCGAGGTCTTTGCGTTCGGCGGGCTGTGCGTGATGGCCGAGGGACGGTGCAGCCTGTCGTCGTACGTCACCGGAAAATCGCCCAACACGTGCGGCGTGTGCTCGCCGGCGAGCCACGTGCGCTACGAGGAGCGGGGCGACGCGCTCGTCTCCCGCCTCGGGGGCTTCACCATCAACGTTTTCGAGGCCGGCGAACCGGCGGGGTACCCGACGTTGTGCAAGGGGCGGTTCCGCGCCGACGGCCGCGATCAATACCTGTTCGAGGAACCGGCCAGCCTCGACGTCCTGGGCATTCTTCCCCAACTGGCGGAGGCGGGCGTGGCCGCGCTGAAGATCGAGGGCCGGCAGCGCGGGCGCGCCTACGTCGCCCAGGTGGTCGCCGCGTTCCGCGCCGCGGTCGACGCGGCCGCGCGGGGCGAGCCGGCGCCCGAGATCGACTTGCGCGCCGTGACCGAAGGGCAGCAGGTCACCACCGGCGCCTACGTGCGGAGCTGGCGATGAGCGCCCGGCTCACTCTGGGGCCGGTCCTCTACAACTGGGCCGCGGACGAGCTGCGCGATTTCTACCTGCGCGTCGCCGACGAGGCGCCGGTGGACAGCGTCTGCCTTGGCGAGGTCGTGTGCGCCAAGCGGGCGCCGTTGTTCGAGCCGTTCATCGCCGAGGTGGCGGGACGACTCGAGCGGGCCGGCAAGGAGGTCGTGCTGTCGACGCTGGCGCTGGTGATGGACGATCGCGATCTGGCCGCGGTTCGCGCCGCCGCCGGCGATGCGCCGTGGCTGGTCGAGGCCAACGACATTGCCTGCGTCAGCCTGCTCGAGGGGCGGCCGCACGCCATCGGGCCGTTCGTCAACGTCTACAACGAGGGCACCCTGGCGTACCTGGTCGAGCGCGGCGCGGCGCGCGTTTGCCTTCCCGCCGAACTGCCGGCGCGCGCGCTCGCGGCGTTGGCGCGGGCGACCACGGCCGAGCTCGAGGTCCAGGCGTTCGGGCGGCTGCCGCTCGCCATCTCGGCGCGCTGCTACCACGCCCGGTCGCGCGGCCTGTCGAAGGACGGCTGCCAGTACGTCTGCGAGGAAGACCCGGACGGCATGGACGTGTTCAGCCTCGACGGCGAGCCGTTTCTCGCCGTCAACGGCACCCAGACGCTGTCGTTCGCCTATTGCAACCTGCTGTTCGAGCTCGCGGCGCTCGAGGACATGGGGATCGTGCGATACCGCCTGTGGCCGCACCGGGTGGACATGGTCGCGGTCGCGGAAATCTTTCGCGGCGTCCTCGGCCGGCGGATCGCGGCCGACGAGGCGACCGCGCGGCTCGCCGGCATCGTCGGGGGCGCCGGGTTCGCGAACGGCTTCTTTCACGGGCGCGAAGGGGTCGCCTTTGTGAGCGGCGAATAGCGTCGAATTTCACCACCCGCTCGATCCGGTCGCGGAGCGCGCAAACCCGTCGCGCCGCGCGCCGGCGCCGCGGCTTTGTTGGCGCGGGCCGTGGTTTGCTGATAGCTTGCCCGCCGCCGCCCGCGCGCGCGAACGGCGGCCGAAAGGAAGAGGCAGTGAAACGACTCATCGTCGCGACCACGATGCTCGCGCTCGTCGCCGTCGGCGCGGCGCATGGCCAGTCAGGCGACGCCGAGGACGGCGTCGTCGCCACCGTCAACGGCGAGGAGATTCGCGAATCCGATGTGGCGATGCTGTTTTCGTCTCTTCCCGCGCAGTACAGTCAGTTCGAGCTCACGGCGATCTATCCCCAGTTGGTCGAGAGCCTCGTCGACCGCAAGCTGTTGGCCCAGGCGGCGCGCCGGGAAGGGCTCGCGGACACCGCCGAGGTCAAGCGCCGTCTCGCCTATCTCACCGACGAGACGCTGCAGGACGCGTTTTTTACCCACGGCGTCGAGGCCAAGCTGACCGAAGAGCGGTTGCGCGCCGCCTACGAGACGATGATCGCCGCGCGGCAGCCCGACGTCGAGGTCCGCGCCCGCCACATCCTTCTCGACGGCGAGGAAGACGCGAAGGCGGTCATCGCCGAGCTCGAAGCCGGCGCCGATTTTGCCGAGCTGGCGAAGCAGAAGTCGACCGGTCCGTCGGGGGCCAACGGCGGCGATCTCGGCTATTTCACCCAGGCGCGGATGGTGCCGGCGTTCGCGCAGGCGGCGTTCGCGCTGGAGCCGGGCGCGATCACCACCGCGCCGGTCAAGACCCAGTTCGGTTGGCACGTCATCAAGGTCGAGGACCGGCGCGAGACCCCGCCGCCGAGCTTCGAGGACGTCCAGACCTCGATCCGCGACCAGGAGGCCCGGCAGCTCATCGGCGAGCTCACCGCATCGCTGCGCGCCGCCGCCGATGTCCGCCGGTTCGGCCCCGACGGCGGGGAAATCGCCGCCTCTCCGGGCGAAAATGAGAACAATTAGGCCGGCCGGCGCGCCAACCGCTGGCGTCGCCAAGGCGCGGCTGGCGGCCGGGGCCAACCCCTGAACCGGCGATGAAGCTGAGCGATCTCAAGACGCCGGCGCTGGTGCTCGACCGCGCGCGGCTCGAGCGCAACGTCGCGGCGATGTCCCGGCGGATGAAGGCGCACGGCGTCGATCTCAGGCCGCACATGAAGACCGCCAAGTCGGCCGAGGTCGCGCGGCTCGCGACCGCCGGCCATTCCGGCGGCATCACCGTATCCACGCTCGCCGAGGCGGCCTATTTCGTGCGCAACGGCTTCCGCGACATTACCTACGCCGTCGGCATCGTGCCGGCGAAGCTCGATGCGGTGGCGGCGCTGCAGAACGAGGGCGCGCGCATCACGGTGATGACCGACAACGTGCCGGTCGCCCGCGCGCTGGCCGAGGAATCGTCGGCGTTCGACGCCCCGCTTCGCGTCTTGATCGAAGTCGACAGCGGACTCGGCCGCGGCGGCGTCGCGCCCGAGGACCCGGCGCTGGTCGAGATCGCGCGGGCGCTCGCCGCGGGCCCGAACGTCGAGCCCGTCGGCGTGCTCACCCATGCCGGCCACGCCTACGCCTGTTCGAGCGTCGCCGGGATCGAGGCGGTCGCCGAGGCCGAGCGGACGGCCGCGGTGGCGGCGGCGGGCCGCTTGCGCGACGCCGGTCATCGGTGTCCCGTGGTCAGCGTCGGCTCGACGCCGACCGCGCTGTTCGGCCGCAGCTTCGAGGGCGTCACCGAGGCGCGGCCGGGCGTGTACGTGTTCTTCGATCTGTTTCAGGCGGGTCTCGGCTGCTGCACCGCCGACGACATCGCGATCAGCGTGCTTGCCTCGGTGATCGGTCACCGGCCCGGCCACGGCCGGCTCCTGATCGACGCCGGCTCGCTGGCGCTGTCGCAGGACCGCAGCACCCAGAGCCAACCCGAGGACGCCGGCTACGGCCTCGTCTTCGACGTATCGGGCCGCCGCCGGATCGCGGACTTGCGGGTCGCGCGCGTCAACCAGGAGCACGGCTTCGTCGAGGCGGCGGGCGGCGCGGTCCCGTTCGACGAACTGCCGATCGGCGCGCGGGTGCGGGTGATGCCCAACCACGCCTGCATGACCGCCGCGGCCTACGACCGTTACGACGTGGTCGACGGCGGCGACGAGGTGGTCGCGGTGTGGGACCGCGTCAACCGCTGGTAATACCACCCTGCGGTGATCGGCACCCATTTGATGGCATCAAACCGGCCATTCGGGCAGGCGCGGCGCGCGGCGCGACGCTCCGCATCGCCCGCAACGACAACGACTATAGTCTGGGCGACCGCTATCGCGTCGGCGTGTGAGGCGCCCGGCGCCGGGCCGGCTGGCTCAGCACCTCGCTGCGCGTCAACCTCGAGGGCTGGGGCAACGCCGACGGGGCCGATCCGCTGCTCAACCCGGCGTAGGTGCCGACTGCCGACCCCGACTGCCGGGGCGGTGCCCGACTCGACATCGCCGCGGGGCTCAACCTCATCGGCACTGAGGGCGCGCTCAAGGGCCAGCGCGTGTTCGCCGAGTTCGGCGCGCCGGTCTACCAGAACCTCGACGGATCCCAGCTCGAGACCGGCTGGACCTTGAGCATCGGCGCACAGGTTCGCTTCTGAAACGAGGCTGCAAGTCCGTCGCCATGGCGGACGGGTGTTGTGAGCGTCCGCGCGGCGGGAGCCTATTGATCTAGGTCAATGAACCGCCGCATGCAGGCGCTTAGCCTGCGAGCCTACATGAACGGGTGGCAGGTCAGCCATGAACGTCCCCAAACGGCGCCGTCTTTTCAGCCTCGTTCTGGCGATGCTTCTGGTCATCGCCGCGGCGGTCCACGCCGGTTATTCACCGGCTGACGACAACGAGCCGAAGATAGCGGCGGAAGGCGCGCTCGGCGACAGCCCGGCCAAAGCGATTTGTCCGTATCACCGCGACGGCGGCCAGTGCGCCATGCTTTGCTGCCTGGGCGTTGCTTCCGCGGCCCGCGCCAGCATGGCGCCGGCCGGCGCGCTGGCGCCCGGCACCGCCGCCGCGGTCCCTGTCACCGTTCCCGACGTTGTCCCGCACGCACGCAGTCCTCCCCTCGCCTGATTGCCGACCGACCGAGGCGGCGTCCCGTTTGGGGCTCGCCTGAAGCCGTCGCACGAGCGACGGCGGGAGCTTCGTTTCGACGCGAGCAGCGTCCGCTCCGGTCGCGAAAACGTCCCCCGCACCGCGGAGCGCGCCAAGGGCCCGCGGATGCGGCGGCGAGATGCTGGCAGCAACCGCACCGAAGCATGAGGAGGCAACAGGAATGGCTGGAGAATTGCAACGCAGTGAGATTGACGACGCGGGCAAGGCCAGCCTGACGACGCGCCGCGGGTTCGTGACCGGACTCGGGTTCGGCGTGCTGAGCCTGTACGGCGTGTGGGCCGCCTATGGCGCGGCGCCCACCAGCCTCGCGGCCATCCTCGGCGGCGAACCCGGCGGAGAGGTCATGGGCATGGCGGCCATGCCCGGCATGGGGGGCGGCTTCGGCATCTCGCCCGAGGAGTTCCGCCGACTGACTGAAGCGTTTATCGAGGCCAACGAGCTCCCCGACGGCAGCGTCAAACCCGCCCGCAACGCCATGGCGGGGATGTCCAAGGCGCCTGGCGACGAGGAAACGCTCGAGGCAGCCGCGGCGGCGGCTAAAGGAGAGCACCAAGAGGAGCAGCAGGCGGTCGAGGTCTATTTGATGGCCCAGCGGTACTATTACGAGCCCTCGCTGCTGCGGCTCGAGCCCAACGTTCCGTACAAATTCCGGATGATGGCGCTCGACACCACGCACGGCGCGTCGATCCTGGGAAGCATCGGTCTGGGCGGCCACATCATGCGCAGCCCCGCGGGAGCGCTCGCCGAAATGACCATGACGTTCATCAGGCCGGGCGAGCACCTGGTCTACTGCACCGTCTATTGCGGCGAAGGCCACGGCATGATGACGGGCAGAATCATCGTCGCGTAGCCGGGAGATTCTTGATGACAGAAAACAAACTGGTCGACGGGCTCAAGGCCCTGCCCGACGGCGACAAGGTTCTGCTCAAAGGGTTCACCGTCATGGCCCTTCTGGCCCTCGGGCTGGGACTCGTTTACGGGACGATGACGGCGTTCGCGCGCGCCGGCTTCGTCGACCTCGATCCGGCGACCGCCTACCAGATGCTGACCCTGCACGGGGTGACGATCTTCTTTTACTGGCTGTACTTCGCCCAGGCGGGACTGGTTCTCGTGCTCGCCACCGTCTACACCGACGGCGCGGAGCGCGTGGCGTGGAGTCCGCTGGCGTGGCTCGGCCTCGCCCTGATGGCCGCGGGATTTGGCCTGAGCGAGCTAATGCCGGCGCTCGGCGCGATCTGGCTCTACAACGCCCCGCCCGATCTCGTAGGAGAGGAAACGATCAAGGCGGGCTTCTTCTACCTCGGCTACATCCTTCTCAGCGTCGGAATGTTCCTGGTCGCGCTTTGCGGCATTTACACGGCGCTGAAGCCGAAATTGGACGGCGATGTCGAGAGCTGGTCGACGATCAGCTTCGCGGCGGTCGCCTGGGCGGGGCTCTTGATGGTGAGCGCCGTCGCCGCGATCAACGCGTTCCTGCCGGCGATGCTGTGGGCCTTCGGCCTGGGGCCGCCCGTTTCCTTTTACATCGTCGGCTGGAACATTTTGTTCCACAACGTCCACTACCTGCCGCTGATGGCGACGGTGATTCTCTGGTACGCGCTGGTCGAGGTGATCACCGGCGTGAAGTCGATCTTCGGGCGGCGGTTCTCCAAGATCGTGTTCGCCTCCTACCTGATCTTCGTGCCGCCCACGTCGCTCTACCACATGTTCCTGGAACCCAACATGAGGGAAGCGGTCAAGGTCGGGGGCTCGCTCCTGTCCCTGTTCATCAGCGTCCCCACGGTCCTGGTTTTCCTGATCATCGTCGCATCGCTCGAAGTGCACGCCAAGGCGCGCGGCGGGCGGGGCCTGTTCGGCTGGATCCGCATGTTGCCGTGGGACAACCCGGCGATGGCCGCGATCGGCATGGCGGTGGTCAACACCGCGCTCGGCGGAATCTTCGCCTTCGTCCTGATCCAGGAAAAGCTGGCGCCGCTGTTGAGCGACACGTTCTTCGTGCCGGGATACTTCCACTTCTTCACCCTCGGCACCGTCACGCTCACCTTCATCGCGGCGTTGATGTACGTGATCCCGGGCGTGACCGGCCGTCAGCTGTGGCGCCCGGCGGTGCTCGCCAAGCTGCCGTACGTGATGACCTTCGGTCTGCTGGTCTTCGGCGCCGCCGGCATCACCGCCGGCTATCTGGGGATGCCGCGGCGCGTGTTTGGCGTCGATTACGAGGGCGCCGCGCCGGAAATCTGGGGGCCGCTCATGACCTTTGTCGGCGTCGGCGCCGTGTTGATGGCCGCCGCGCTCGCCGTTTACGTGCTCGGCTTGATCATCACGCTGTTCGGGCGCGCGGGCGAAGCCGGCGCAAAGACCGCCGACATGCCGGTGGTTTCGTGGGGCGGAACCTCCCTCGCCGGCCAGGCCGCGTGGGTGGGTCCTCTCTCGGTCGTCGTCCTCATCGCCGGAATGTACGCGTTCACGGCGGTGGGATTCGAACTCATGCAAAGCCTGCCGATCGTCTCGGCCGGCGGACACTAGATGGATTCAACCACCAAGGAGTGGGCCATGAAAGAAGATGCCTGGCTGATCGCGACCGTCTTCGTGGTGTGGATGGTGCTTTCGGTCCTCTACTTCACGGTCCCCATGATCTACATGCCGACGATGGGCCGGGTGTGGGGTCTGGGCGCGCTTCTGTTTCTGGTGCTGGCGGTCGTCATCGCGTTGGCCGAGGCCAGGGGCACGGCTAAACGCCGCGTGAAGGCGGCGGTCGCCGCCTCCTTTCCCGAATAGCCGGCGCATCGGGGCGGTCGCACCGGGTTAAGCAACCGAGACTCGGCTCGAGGTTGCGTTTGAGCCGGGTCCAACGGCCTCGCCACCGGGGCGAAGCTCAGCCGGTGGTGCGGGGTGACGCCGATCACCGCGAGAGAGGCGCGGTGCTGCGGCGTGCCGTAACCGGCGTTGCACTCCCAACCGAAGCCCGGAAGCGCCGCGCGCGGCCACGAGGTCAGGGTGCGCCCGCTCAACAGCGGGCTCCATGCGGTGGCGGTCACCGGGTCGGGTCTCAAGGGCGGCGCCGACCCCCGCCGCGAGGGCGTCGCGCTCGGCGACTGACCGCGCCGGCGCGTCTCGGAGCCTCTCCGTTGGCGGCCGCTCTCCCGCCGGCCCGGCGCTCGACGCGTGCGAATCGAAGGCGTCGAAGACATTGACATGGATCAATGCCGATCCCCGTCACGGCGCATATCCTGCCGACGATGCAAAACACAAATGAACCGGCAGCGTCTGCATAGAGCTGCTCATCGTAAACATGACTGCTCTTCGACTCTTCTCGCGCCGAATTGGTTCGATAGCTGAAGGCCAGTTGGGAGAACGCAAGATGATTGGAATTTCGCGAAGACAGCTCCTTGTCTCGGCCTCCGGAATTGGCGCGGCGGCGACGGCTTATGGCGCCATGAACACACCGGCGAGCGCTCTTTCAACCTGGCCCGGTGGCGCCATGCAAGGCGCCTCTCAACCGGCAGTCAGGGTGAACTACGATGATCCGACAAACGTGGACTCCCTGGAGCATGTCCGTCAGGAGCTCGTCCCACCGCCGTTCGTACCAGCCCATGACCAGGTGGCGACCGGCGCGCCGAAGGTGATTCAGGTGCGCCTGGTGATCGAAGAGAAGCCCATGGTGATCGACGACGACGGCACCGAGGTTCAAGCGATGACGTTCAACGGTTCCATCCCAGGTCCATTGATCGTCGCTCATCAAGGCGACTACATCGAGCTGACGCTGGAAAACCCGGAAGACAGCAGCCTCGAACACAACATCGACTTCCACGCCGCGACCGGCGCCATGGGAGGTGGAGCGCTCACCCACGTCCAGCCGGGCGAGAAAGCCGTTCTGCGGTTCCGTGCGACCAAGCCCGGCGTGTTCGTCTACCATTGCGCGCCCGGCGGCATCATGGTGCCGTGGCACGTCGTTTGCGGAATGAACGGCGCGTTGATGGTGTTGCCCAGGGACGGGTTGAAGGACCCTCTGGGCAATCCGGTGCGCTACGACCGCGCTTACTACATCGGCGAGCAGGACTTCTACGTGCCGACAGACGAAAGCGGTAACTTCAAGCGCTATGAAGACCTGCTCGAATCGTTCGACGACACCCTGCAGCGGATGAAGACGCTGACGCCGAGCCATGTGGTGTTCAACGGCCGGGTTGGCGCGTTGACGGGCGACGATGCGCTTACGGCAAGGGTCGGGGAAACGGTGCTGTTTATTCACGCCCAAGCCAACCGCGATACCCGTCCACATCTGATCGGCGGCCACGGCGATCTGGTCTGGGAGACCGGCTCGTTCGATGATCCCCCGGCCACCAACCTGGAGACATGGTTGATTCGTGGTGGGTCCGCCGGGGCGGCGCTTTACACCTTCCGGCAGCCGGGCCTGTACGCCTATCTTAACCATAACCTGATCGAGGCGTTCGCGTTGGGCGCTGCGGCGCACGTGCAGGTCGAGGGCGACTGGAACCACGACCTGATGACCCAGGTCACCGCCGCCGGCCCTTTGACTTGAGCAGCCACGTTGGCTTGTAGGCACCGAACCGGAGGTCTGCGCGTTGGCGCGCAGGCCTCGTCGATTGGCTGCCTGGCGGCGCCAAGGGCCGCGCCGGCGCTCGACCGAAAGGCCGGACCATGAGGAGGACCGCGTCGGCAACGGCCCAGGCGCAACACGGCGCCGGCGATATCAACCGGTTCCGGCACCCCATCGAGTTCCTGTTCAAAGAGCACGACCGCCAGCGCGTGATTTGCGCAGCACTCGAGCTTCTGGCTGATGACTGCGGCGCCGATCGCGCGCCCGAGAATGCAGCGCTGGTTCTCGGCTACCTCGAACACGAGATGCCGCTCCACATAGCCGACGAGGAAGAGGACCTGTTCCCGCTGCTCACGCGCCGTTGCGCTCCCGAGGACGGATTCGAGGACCTCGTCGCCCTCCTGAGCAGCGAGCACGAGACCGACGAAAAACGCTACCTCGCGCTCCTCGCGCCGTTGCGCGCGATCGTCAACGGCTTGCGCCCTCCGGACCCGGTGCAATTCGCGGCCGACGCCCGCACCTTCGCGGTCCTGCAGCGCCGTCACCTGGGATGGGAAAACGGCACCCTCCTGCCGCTCGCCCGCCGGCGCCTGACGGCTGCCGACAGGGCCCAATTGGGACGGAAGATGGCGGAGCGGCGGGGCATTTTCCGATCGCCCTTGATTGGTTGATCGCCGGCGACAACGGCGTGAATGAGGGCGCACCGGGCACGATTGGACGCACGCGCGTTGCGGACATAGGATGGACCTCGTCGATCGTTTCCGCACGGGACGCGCATGCGAGGGTCATCGTCGAATCCGGTCGCCGCGCCGCTCAAAACGGCGCGCCGCGGCACGGTGAAGTTGGGCGCTGCACTCGCGCGTTGCGCGGCGTGCGAGATTCGCGGCCAGACCTTCTGTTCGGCGCTCCACGATGACGAGCTCGGACGGCTGCAATCGATCGTTTCCCAGTTCCGCGTTGCACCGGGACAGCTCTTGTTTCACGAAGGCGACGAGGCGGGAAACGTCTTCAACGTCCTGTCCGGCGTCGTCAAGCTGTACAAGTTCCTGCCCGACGGCCGGCGCCAGATCACCGGTTTCCTGTTTGCCGGCGACTTTCTCGGCGTCGCCGCCGGCGGCATCCTTTCGTACAGCGCGGAGGCGGTCTCCGACGTCGTGGTTTGCCGCTTTGTGCGGCGCCAGCTCTACCGGCTCTTCGACGAGTTTCCCAAGCTGGAGAGCCGCCTGCTCGGCATTACGACAGATGAGCTCGCCGCGGCGCAAGACCAGATGCTCCTGCTTGGACGCAAGACGGCGACCGAGAAGATTGCGTCGTTCCTGATCAATCTGGCGCGACGCATGAAGATCGAACTCGAGCCGAACAACACGGTTCCTCTGCCCATGCCGCGCGGGGATATCGCCGATTATCTCGGTCTTACCGTCGAGACCGTAAGCCGCACGCTGGGCAAGCTGGCGAGGGAGGGTTTGATCGCGTTACCCGGCGTCTATCGGGTGACGCTGTTGCGCCCGGACGATCTCCAGGAGATCGCCGAGGGGTTCTGATCCCGCTCCCCGCGCATCCCTCGCCCGGGGCCTTGAGCGTATCGGCGGCGGTGTGACTGCCGTCACAGACGTGAAAGCGAGTGCATGGTACGAAACGTCAATATTTCATGGTAACCGTGCATTCTTCAGTCAGTTGGGGGCCTATTTCGGCCCCCTTTTGAGTCGACCGCCCGGAAGCCGAATGGGGACGCCGCAGTCGCCGGCACCGATCTTGGTAGCCCTGATCACGGCGCACCCGTGGAAGGATATCGCGATGCCGTCGATTCTGGTTACCGGGGCGAACCGCGGCCTCGGTCTCGCTTTCACCCGGCTTTACGCCGACGCCGGCTGGCGCGTCCACGCCGGTTGCCGCGATCCCGATACGGCCGATGCGCTGGCCGCCGTGGCGTCGAACGCCGCGGGGCGGGTGTCGGCGCACAGGCTCGACGTCACCGACGCCGCGGATATCGCCGCGCTCGCCGAGAGCCTGGGGTCGGACGCGCTCGACGTTCTGGTCAACAACGCCGGCGTCTCCGGCGGCGCGAGCCAGGCCTTCGGCGAAACCGACTACGGGCGGTGGGAGGAGACCCTGCGGGTCAACACGCTGGCCCCGATGCGCATGGCCGAAGCGTTCGTCGGGCACGTCGCGCGCAGCGAGCGCCGGCTGATCGTGTGTATTTCGAGCCGCATGGGCAGCATCAGCGACAACATGAGCGGCGGCGCCTACGTCTACCGCTCGAGCAAGGCGGCGCTGAACGCGGTGGTGAAGAGCCTGGCGGTCGATCTGAGGCGCCGGGGAATCGGCGTCGTCGCGCTCCATCCCGGCTGGGTGGCGACCGACATGTGGGGGTCGGCCACGCGGCTCAGCACCGCCGAGAGGGTCTACGGCATGGCCGCGGTGATCGAGCGGCTCACCCCGGCCGATTCGGGCTGGTTCCTGAGCTACGACGGATCCGCGATACCCTGGTAGACGCGCGTTAAATCAATTTCCGTTCACCTTTGCCCAGGTCAAAGATGAACCGCGTTCATTCGCCACGCAGGCCAAACACGACATTGACCAAAACCTCGCCGCAGGGGCGGCGGCCCCCAATTCGTTGCGATCAAAGGGGGCGCGGGCGGGCGTAATCCGAAATCCATTCGTTCGGATTACGCTCTAGAGCGAATTCAGGACGAGTGGAATCGTTCGGAATTCGCCAGCCCGCGACCGCGGGCCGTCGCGTATGCGACGAAAGCCTGCGTGGTGAATGAACGCTGCTTGCCTTTGACCTTAGTAAAGGTAAGCTGAAAATGCTCTAGCGCACGAAGACGTGGACCTCGTTGGTCTGGACCGCCGAGCTGACCGCGGTCGACAGCGTCACCCGGTCTCCCGACAGCCCCATCTCGGTGAGCGAGCGGAACACTTTCTCGGCGTTGCGCTTGGATTCGTTGCTGTGGCGCGCCACCTCGGCGGGCGTTCCCCTGTTGGGGGCCAGCGCGACGACGTCGAACGTGGCCGAGGGCAGCCGCTCGAGCGCCTGCGAAAGCGCGCCGTACAGCGCCTGCTGGTAAGGCACGTCGGGGCGGTCGAAACGGATGACGACGAGCGGCTGGCGGCCGGCGGCGCCGGCGCGCGTCGGGGTCGCGTAACCGGGCGCCGCGAGCGCCGCGGTGAACGCGCCGCTGGCGAGCGGTGGGCCGAACATGTCGCCGTTCTTCACCGCCAGCGACAGCGTGGTGAGACGACGGCGCTCGATGTTGACGTACGCCGTCTGCCGCGCGATCGTGTCGCTCATCTCGCCGAGCAGGCGGTCGATCAGGACGACGCTGCGGTTGACCTCGTCCTCGACGCGCGCGAGCTGACGGTGATCCTCCTCGACCGCGCCCGATAGCCCGTACGCCGCGCGAATCGAATCGAGCACGTACGCCGACATCGCCGACTGCCCGGCGATGTCGTTGGCCAGCGTGTTCAACGCGGCGATATCGGTGAGGATGCGATCGAGCTCGCTCTGCGCCGTGTTCCACTGGCTCACCAGCACCGGGTTGCCCGGCGTGGTGCCGATCTGCAGGCGCGCGCTGATCGCCGCGACGATCGCGTAGTAGCGCTGGGCGTTTTGCTCGGTGATCGCGCGAAGCTGCTGGAAGCGCGCGTTGGCGTTGCCGATCCCCGACTTGAGCGTCTCGAGCTCGGTCGCGTGCTGGGCGACCTTGGCGCCGACGAAGGTGCCGGTCGCGCCGACCGGCTGGGCCGGCGGCGGCGCGGGCGCCGCATACTGAGCCTGATATTGCGCCGGGTAAGGCGCCGCGAGGGTGGGCGCGGCCGGCGGGAAGATGATCGGCGCCGCCTGCAACTCGGCGGGCGACGGCCCGACGACGACCCGCGCGGCGGGCTGTCCCGACGGCGCTTCGCCGGTGAGCGTCGGCCACAACCCTTCTTCGAAGAAAGTGCAGCCGCCGAGAAGGAACGCTGCTCCGAGAACCGCAGCGCGAATCGTTGTGCGTTCCATGGGCAAAGTCCTGCTTTCCGATAAAAGCCGCGAACGCCGCTTGCGCTTGCCCCCTGCCTCCGGCGGCAGAGGCGAAAGTCAAACGGCCATCGCCCGTTATGCTTGGTTTCTCCGACCCCCGTTGCGGCGAGTGTACTCAAAGGGTTGGGGGTCTACAAGCCCGATTTGCCAAACCATATTGCCGCTTTCGCGGCCGCGACGGGCGGCGAACCGGGAGACTTGCGCCGGCGTGCGCGCCCGGCTAGTGTCCGCGCGCCGGGGCCGCCCGCCCGCCCCGCGTCGTCTGCGCCCGTAGCTCAGCTGGATAGAGCATCAGACTACGAATCTGAGGGTCGGGAGTTCGAATCTCTCCGGGCGCGCCACTTTTTCAAGGGCTTAGCGGATACTCACCGCCGCATCATCGGCAACTCCCCGCAGCGACCACTCGGCGTCGCGAGAGTTGCGCCGCGCCTGTGATCGCCGTCACTGACACCGGCATGTCGGGCGGCTAACCTTCGCCAAGTTTCCTCATCTTGAGGATTGCTCTCATTCCCCCCTACGACCCCCTCGGGGACCGGACATCCGGTCCCCGCTTTTCTTTTCCGGTGCGTGTGGTTCGCCTTGCCGCGCGACGGCGTTCAGGCCGCCGAGAGCGATAGAAGCTCGCGCGCTTCGGCCGGCGTCGCCGGGCGGCGGTCGTAGGCCTCGCAGAGATCGGCCGCCAGTCCGACGAGCTCGGCGTTGCTGCTCGCCAGCCGCGTCCTGTCGTAGCGCAGGTTGTCTTCGAGGCCGGTGCGCACGTGACCGCCCAACTCCAATGCCCAGCGGTTGAGTTCGAGCTGGTGGCGGCCGATTCCCGCCGCGGTCCAGGTCGCGCCGGGCATGACGTCGTTCAATTCGGAAATCAGGAACTCGAGCACCGCGCGCCGGGCGGGGAGCGCGTTGGGTATGCCCATCACGAACTGGACGTGGGCCGGCGCCTTGACCAGCCCGCGGTCGACGAGCGCCCGCGCCGAATACAGCATCGCCAGGTCGAACACTTCGATCTCGGGCTTGATGTCGCGCTCCAACATGGCGCGCGCGAGGTCTTCGACCAGCGAGGGGTGGTTCTCGTAAACCTGCTTCGCGAAGTTGACCGAGCCGGTGGCGAGCGAGGCCATGTCGGGCTCGAGGGAGAGGGGCTTGCCGCGCTCGTCCTTGTCGCGCCCGCGCCCGCCGGTGGAGAACTGGATGATCATGCCGGGGCAGTGCTTGCGCACGCCGTCGTGCACCTTGGCGAACAATTCGGGGTCCGACGACGACGATTCGTCTTTCTCGCGGACGTGGATGTGGACCAGCGACGCACCGGCCTCGAACGCCTCGTGCGTCGATTCGATCTGCTCCGCGGGCGTCACCGGCAGCGCCGGATTGTCGGCCTTGCGCGGCACCGAGCCGGTGATGGCGACGGTGATGATGGCGGGTGTGGACATCGCGGTCTCCCTCTTCGCGCGGGGGCGCGATCATATACCAAAGGAACCCGATATTGACCCATTATCGTGGGTGCGATTCGGTTCGCCCGGGCAGGAGCGGCGCGAAGTGTGATGCCACGGCATCGCTGGCTCCTTGCTCGGTCGTGCGGGTCGCGTATGCGGCCGCGCCAGGCGAATGAAACCCGGATCAGCCGGCGCCGTCCGCCTCCTTAGGCGCGGGCGTGCAGTGCTCGGGCGCGGGGAAGCGCCGCGCGCGAACGTCTTCGGCATAGGCGTGGGCGGCGCGGTCGAGCTCGCCGGCGAGGTCGGCGTAACGCTTGACGAACCGGGGCGTGAACGCGGTGAACATGCCGGCCATGTCGTCGGTCACGAGAATCTGCCCGTCGCACGCGGGCGAGGCGCCGATGCCGATGGTCGGCGCCGGGATCTCGGCCGTGATCGTCCGCGCCAGCGGCTCGACGACGTTCTCGAGCACGACCGAGAAGGCGCCGGCTTCGGCGATCGCGCGGGCGTCGGCGCGCACCTGCTCGGCCTCGGCCGCGTCGCGGCCGTGCACGCGGAACCTGCCGCCCTCGGGCACCGCCTGCGGCCTGAGGCCGACGTGCCCCATCACCGCGACGCCCTCCGCGGCGAGCACGCGCACGGTTTCGGCGAGGGCCGCGCCGCCCTCGATCTTGACCGCCGCGCAGCCGGTCTCGGCGACGACCCGCGCCGCCGTCTCGCACGCCTGCGCGGGCGAGGCCTCGTAGCTGCCGAACGGCAGGTCGACGACGACGCACGCGCGCCGCGTGGCGCGGACGACCGCGTCGCCGTGGGCGATCATCATGTCGAGGGTCACGCCGCGCGTGCTGTCGAAGCCGTAGATCACCATGCCGAGCGAATCGCCGACGAGCAGCAGCTCGGCGTGGCCGTCGAGGATCTTGGCCACCGGGGCGGTATACGCGGTGAGGCAGACGATCGGGGTTCCGCCCTTGCGCCGGGCAAGCTCCGCGGCGGTAACGCGGCAATCTTCGCCGGTTGCGTTCATGAGTAAGAATCCTTGCACGACGGCGGTGCGCGGGGGGCAACGTTATCGATGCGGCGCGGCGCAACAGTATGCGCCGATCGGGCGTTCAACGGAACCTCGGACAGGTCGCGGACGGCAGTGGCGGAAGCTGTTCCCAGTGCGTCCGTCAGGCAGCCTTGTCCGCGTCTACAAAGTCGGCATCGGTTTGGGCAAGACCCGCCGCTGGGAATCTGAACGAGCCGTAACGCAGCACCAGCACGGCAAACGCGAGCAAGACGATGTCGCCCGTTGTCGTCAAGATACGGATATCCAGCTCGTGCTGGACGTTGATGAAGCTGATCAGCAAGCGGGTCAGCGCGGTAATCGCGACGTAAAGCAGGAACCGCACGGGCATGTGGTTGGTCTTGAAGTAGATTCCGACCATGGCGCCGAGCTCCAGGTAAATGAACAGGAGCAGGATGTCTTCCACGGTCGCGTGACCCTTGGTGACCATGCCGATGAACGCGAAGGCCGCCGACCATACGACGGTCCCGCCGATCGCGAACAGGGCCAGGAGATGAAAGTAATCGACCAGCGCATTGCCGATCCGTTCGACGAACTCCTTCGTTTTTTCGCTGCCCGTTCGAACGCGCCGCATGGACTCCGCTACTTTTTCAGACATAGCCCTGGTCCCCCATCGAGTTGTCCGAACCGGTGTTGAGTTCGCCGCGCCGTCGACGTCGCTGCCGTTCCCGACCGTACCGGCGACGCGACGGAGCCGCGACCGGATCGTCGACCACCTTGCGCCCCGCCAGGTCGCGATGGGACGGGACCGGCGGCACGATCACGTCGGTTCACAATGTTGCGAGAGGCGCTGGGCGCGCTATTCGTGGCCCATATTTCGGCGTAGACAAGACGGGACTTCGCCCGGCGGGACGCTTGGACGCCGATGATCGGCTGGCGGCGTTCTCAGCTCGGGGGAAGATTTGGGAGCTCGATCTGCGACAGAGGAGACAGTCCTGATGCCTATCTCGAACGTTACCCGAAGAGAATTGCTGGTCGCCGCGGGTCTCACCGTGGTCGCCGCGACGGTCGTGGCGCTTCCCGCCCGTGCCGCCTCTCATTCGACCGCCGCAGGCGCCAACCCCTGCGCGGCCACGAAATTGTGCGTCAATCCGTGTAATCCCTGCGGAGCCAAGATTGCGTGTCCGTGCAACCCGTGCGCGGCGAAGAATCCGTGCAATCCGTGCAGCCCATGCAACCCCTGCGCGGCCACGAACCCTTGCAACCCATGTGCGGCGAAATAGAACGAACGTTCTAACTTTGCCGCCGGGAGACGCCGCCCTCGCCTATCCCCCCAAGCGAGGCGGCGTTTTCTTTTTGTCCGGATGCGGGCGCGCCTCGGCGAGCGCCGCCCGTACCCCGGCGATCTGCTTTTCCACTGAAATCGGCCGCTGCGAAGTCACTTCGAGTTTGCGATCCTCGAACACGTCGCGGTCGGGGTGCTTGCGCCGCCACGCCTCGATGGCGTCGTCGCGCTCGCGGACCAGGGCGACGACCTGCGGATTGAACAGCCGCAGCATCGCGGTGACCCAACGGTTGACCGGCCACGACGGGTGCGCGTGGTCGATGATGAAGCGGTCGATCATGTCGCACACGTCGTCGGCGCCGTACCAGGTCTCCCCGGTCACCCAGCGGTTGGCCGCGAACAGCGTTATGGGAAAGCCCTTGCGGTCCATCGAAATGCCGATCAGGTGACTGAGGGCGTTGTCGCCGCTGGGCCACTCGACATCGCCGTCATAGGGCGCCGGCGCGACCCCCGGCGACATCCCCTTGGCGCGGAGGAAGGTGTGGAAATGGCCGTGCTCGCCGCCGCGCAGCTCGGTGGGATGGGCATGGTAGAAGTACTGTGAGTGCGAGCCGTGGTCGTAGGTGTCGCCCTTCGGGTAGTGGTTCCACTCGTAGAACGTTCCCTGGTCGCGCAGCACCTCGCCGACGATATTGTCGCCGGTCTTGAGCAGCACGCGGTAGCACTCGAGGATGTCTTCGCCGGCGGCGAGCATCCGCTCGAGCTGAGCGCGCGGCAGGCCCTTCATGCTGGTCACGGTTCGCTCTCGCTTGGTCGGCCTCGATCGCCCCCTGCACTTAGGCGCGGGCTCGGCGCGATGCAATCGATAATTCCGGGCGTTAATTCCGGGCGCCTGACGGGCGCAAGGTCGCAGGCAACGAACTCACCGACATTTTACCCGTGCTCGCCAAGTCGTGACCGGCAAACGGTGGCGTTCGGCGCTCGGCGTCGCCATCTCGTATCGAGAGGGCCGCGGCTGCCCGCGCGCCGGTCAGTGGAGTTCGAACAGCAATGACAGCGAAGGACCATCTGAGCTCTTGGATCCTGGTCGCGGCGATGATGGCCGCGGGGGCCGCGTGGTCGATCAACGCCGTTCCGCGGACGACGATGGCGGCGGCCGGGGCGCAACGCGCGCGCGAGGCAGCGGTGATCGACCGCCACGCCCTGCAGCGCGCGCGGCGTGGCTGGGACATCGCGGCGGCGCTCGGCGGCCTCGCACCCGCCCGGCTCGGGTTCGAGCGTTTCGAGGACGTCGACCCCCCGTGGATGCGTCAGCCCGACGTTGCCGAACCGGTTCAGCGCGCTTCGGCGACGAGCCTGAATCCGATGAGGATGTGCTTGAGCGATTCGGGGCGCGAATGCCGCGCCGCCGGGCGGCACACGCCGCAGCCCTTGTCGTCCCACGACCCGCCCTTGACGATGTAGCGCCCGGCCCCGGCCGCCGTCGCGGTCCACTCGAACACCTGTCCGGCGGCGTCGAGGAGGCCGAACGGGCTGGCGCCCGATGGATAGCTGCCCACCGGCGTGGTGGCGAACGGGCCGGCGTCGTGGCTATTGAGACGCCCGGGGTCGAACGCGTCGCCCCACGGGAACCGGCGCCCATCGGCGCCGCGGGCGGCCTTTTCCCACGCCATCTCCGTCGGCAACCGCCATTCGCGGCCGGTCTCGCGGGCGAGCCAATCGGCGTAGGCGCGCGTATCGGCGTGAGAGACCAGCACCACCGGGTGTTGATCGAGCCCCTTGGGCGGGCGCCCCGCGACCCAGGCATAGCGCCGGGTGCGCTCGTAGGGGTGGACCAGGCGGTAGCCCTCCCAGGTCTTCCGGTCGACGTCGGGGACCCGGTGGCCGGTTGCCGAGACGAACGCGGCGTACTGGGCGTTGGTGATCGGCGTCCGGGTGATCAGATAGGCGCCGGTCTCGACCGTGCCGCGCGGCCGCTCGCGCGCGTACCAGCGGTTTTGCCGCGTGATGCTGTGGCCGTATGCCGCCTCGTCGAGGCGGTACGCGGCCTCGCGCTCGGCGGCGTCGGAGCCGGCGATGAAGGGGCCGGCCGGAATGGTGATGAGCTCGGGCAGATGTCCGTCCGCGCGGGCAACGCCGGCGGGCGCGGGCGGAAGCAGGAAGACGAGCAGGACCAGGGCGAAAAGCCGTTTCATCACCGCGCCATTGACGCGCGCCGCCCGGGCCGCGTCAAGGCGGCGGTCGCCGCGCGCGATCGTGATCGCGAACGCCGTGAACAAAAACAGCGGCTCGGTCAATTCTTGGTGAGAATCGGGCCAAGCGGCTTTCCAATCGACCGCGCCATTCCTTATCCTTGCGTCAGAGCCTG
>JACZUY010000168.1 GCA_022572945.1 Pseudomonadota bacterium | reverse complement strand
AAGGCGTCCGGGATAACTGAGTCGAAACATCGAGTCATCTACAACCTTGACTGCACCGCGTACTTCGTGGGGTCATTCGGTCCCGTTGTGCCCGAGACGATCGATAAATTTGTAGACGACCACGCTGCTGCGGGGATCACAGATCTGTTCATCAACGTCAACTCACAACGTACCAACTACCGTAGCAAGGTCTGGGAGGCCAGGTGGGACGGATATGACCCCAAGCTCGGTATCGACCAGCCTTTTTTCGCGGGAATTCCCGGGAAGCGCAGGAACGGTCCGGACGCCAACGCCGCCCAGACCGGCGAAGAACAATTGGGCGCCGGGATTACCGACGCCCAAGCTCTGGGCGGTGGCTCTACCGGCAACGTCCAGTTCGCCCCCGATGGAGGCGTCGGACGCCACGCCGAGACCGCTGGCGGTCACGCTTCCTTGTGTGAGTACGTTTCCGCTGGCGCCCTCGATTTGAAACTCGCCCGCCGGGCCGACGGAGACGTTTCCGAGTACGGTGAGCGCCCCGCCGTTGGGATCGGCGGGCGCCAGCCCGGCGAGCGCGTCGAACGACAGCCGCTCGGTCTGCACCTGGTCCAACAATCGCGCGAGCTCGCCCGCGAGGCGCACCGCCTGGTCAGCGCGGGCGAAGGCGCCGCCCCTTTTGACGATCAGCCGGGTGAGGACGAGGCGTCGCTCGAGATCGGGGATGGCGGGCGGGATCTCCTCCTCCGCCACCGCCGACAACCCGTCGCCGGCGCCCGGCTCGACATCGTCGGGGTCGACGTCGCCGAGCGGCATCATGCGCGGCAACAACAGGGCGTCGCCGCCGCTCAGCCGCAGGAACGCCTCGCGCAACGCCAGGCAGGCGCGCCGCGTGGGCAGCAGCACGACACCCTCGGCGAGCCTGCCCGGCGCGCCCCCGTACCGGTCGAGCAACCCGGCGGCGAGCGCATCGACGAACGCCGCCCCCGGCGGAATGGTCGAGACCTTGCAGCGCGCCACGGCTCAGTCCCACCCGGTTCCGCCGAGCCGGCGCTCGGCCCTGGCGAGCCCCTGGACGGTGCCGATATGCAGCCACTCGGAGTCGTGGACGATGCCGAAGAGCCGGCCATCGGCGATCGCGCGGTCATAGAGCAGGTTGAGCGAGAACGCGCCGTCCGGGCAGCCGCGGAACAGGCGCGGGTGCAGGATCTGCATTCCGGCGAAGACGAACGGCGCGACCTCGCGCTCGCCGCGGCGGCGCACCGCGCCGGTGGGGCCGAGGTAGAAATCGCCCATGCCGTGGTAGCCGACCGCGCGTGGCGCGGGCACCAGAAGCAGCAGCGCGTCCATCGCGTCGTCGTCCCACGCGGCGGCGAGGCGCGGAAGCGCGCCTTCCACGCTGTCGAACCACACGACGTCGCTGTTGACCGCGTAGAACGGCCGCCGCCCGAGCCGGCCGAGCGCCTTGGCGACGCCTCCGCCGGTGTCCATCAGCGTGTCTTCGCGCGAGAACGCGATGCACGGCCGGTCGCGATCCGCGAGGTGGCGCTCGATCGACTCGGCCCGGTACCAGAGGTTGACGACCGCCACATCGACCCCGGCCCCGGCGAGGCTGTCGAGCGCGCGATCGATGAGCGTCCTCCCCCCGACCTCGAGCAACGGCTTGGGCGTGTCGTCGGTCAGCGGGCGCAGCCGCTCGCCGCGCCCGGCGGCGAGCACCATCGCCCGGCGCGGGCCCGCGTTCATCGCAACCGCCCGCGCCGCTCGGCGGGAACGTGCGCGTCGAGCCAGCGCCTCACCGGGGCGAGCGCCGGGTGCGCGAGGTCGCGCGCGATATGGCGCCAGACGCGCGGCAGATGTTCGAGGTAATGCGCCTTGCCGTCGCGCCGCCACAGGCGGGTGAACGTGCCGACGATCCTGACGTTGCGCTGCGCGCCTAGGACGGCGTAGGCGGCGGCGAAGGCGTCGCGGTCGATCCCGGGCCGCGCGGCGAGATAGCGTTCGATCATCGCCGCGGCGGTGGCCTCGGCGACGTCGCGGCGCGCGTCCTCCAAGAGCGAGACGAGGTCGTAGGCGGCGGGGCCGATCACCGCGTCCTGGAAGTCGAGCAGGCCGACGCGCGCGAGCCCCCGCCGTTGCGGCAGCCACATCAGGTTGGCGGCGTGATAGTCGAACAGGACGAGCGCCTCGGGCCCCGCGCGCACCAGCGGGAACACCTCGCCCCACGCCGCGGTGAAGGCGGCGCGCACCGCCTTCGGCGCCGGCCCGCCGGTGATCTCGGGCAGGAACCAGTCGACGAAGCGGTCGACTTCCCGGTGCAGGCGGGCGTCGTCGTACGGCGGCACGTCGAGCCCGCGCGGCAGTTCGCGGTGCAGGTCGACGAGCAGGTCGACCGCGGCGGCGTAAAGCGGCGCCTCGTCGCCGCCGGCATCGAGCACGCATGTGTAGAGGTCGTCGCCGAGGTCCTCGAGCAGCAGCAGCCCGGCGGCCTCGTCGGCGGCCAGCACCGCCGGGGCGCTGTAGCCGCGCGCCACGAGATAGCCGGCAATCGCGACGAAGGGCCGCACGTCCTCGTGGTCGGGCGGCGCGTCCATCAGCACCGCGCGGCGGCGGTCGGCGAACACGCGCTCGTAGCTGCGGAACGAGGCGTCGCCGGTGAGGTGGCGGCGCTCGGCGCCGCGCCAGCCGTTGCGCGCGAGGAAGGCGGCGATCTCGGCGCCGCGGTCAGGCATCGGCGATTGCGAGGTCTTCGACCAGCGCCGCGAGCCGCCCGGTCCACGTCCCGTGTGCCGAGAGTCGCGCGATGCGGGCGTCGGGCGCGGCGCCCTGCGCGAGCGTCACGACGAGATGGTCGGGCGGCAGAAGCGGGCCCAGGCGTTCGGGCCATTCGACCAGCGAGACGCCGTCGGCGAGCGCGTCCTCGAAGCCCAGCTCGACCACGTCCTCGGGCGCGTCGACGCGGAAGAGGTCGAAGTGCCACACGGTGAGCGCGCCCAGCTCGTAAGTCTGGACCAGGGAGAAGGTGGGGCTGGGCACTTCGCAATCGTGGCCGCCGAGCGCGTGGATCACATCGCGCGCGAACGTCGTCTTGCCGGCGCCGAGCGCGCCGCTAAGGCCGATGACGTCGCCGGCGCGCAACAGCCGCGCGAGCCGCCCGGCGAGGCGGCGCGTCGCCGCGCGGTCGGCGAGCGCGACCTCGTAATCGGCGGGCGGGGCGTGGGGCGCAGGCATGGCTCCCTTGTAGCGCCGCGGCCGCCGCCTTCGCAACCGCGCGCCGGTCGGAGCGTGATCCGAACGAGTCGACCCGTCCGGATTACGCCTGGTCGGTTTCCCGACCGGGTTCGAGCGGCAGGTAGCAGGTGATCTCGGTGCCGCTGTCCACTTCCGACTCAAGTTCGACGCGTCCGTCGTGCAGCTCCACGAATGACTTGACCAACGACAGGCCCAGCCCCGAGCCGGTCTCGGGAGCGCGCCCGCCGTCGGCGCGCCAGAACTTGTCGAACACCCGCGCCTGGGCCTCGGCCGGGATGCCGACGCCGGTATCGCGGACCGAGATCGCCACGTCGTCGCCGGTGCGCCGCGCTTTCAGCGTCACCGCGCCGCCCGACGGTGTGAACTTGATCGCGTTGCTCAAAAGTTGGAACACCGCTTGCTTGACCCGCTGCTCGTCGCCAACCATCTCGCCGAGGTCGTCGGGCCAATCGAGTTCGAGCGCGATGTTCTCGGCGCGGACGCGCTCGCGCGTGAGCGCGGGCAGGCCGGCGAGCATGGCGCCGAGGTCGAAGCGGGCGATGTCGAGTTCCATGCGGCCGGCTTCGATGGTCGCGAGATCGAGGATGTCGCTGATCAGCAACATCAACTGCTGCGACGAATCGAGGATACCCTTGACGTACTCGGACTGACGCGAATCGAGATCGCCGGCGTACCCCGCCGAGAGCAGCTCGCTGAAGCCGATGATGGTGTTGAGCGGCGTGCGCAACTCGTAGGAAACGTTGGCGATGAACTCCGATTTCAGGCGATCGGCATCCTCGAGCGCCTCGGCTCGTTCGCGCAGCGCGCGCTCGACGTTGATGCTGTCGGTGATGTCGAGATAGGTCATCAGCATGGCCCCGTCGGGCAGCGGAAATCTGGCCCACTCGAGGACCGAGCCGTCGCGCCGCCCGAGACGGTGGAAGCTCGGTGCCCGCTCGGCGGCGCGGGCGATGATATCCGCCTTGTGCTCCTCCCAGTCGCCGTCGAAGACGTAGAGATCCTTGGTGTGATCGAGCACCTCCGACATGTGCGGTTCACCGTCGAGCTGGTCGGCGCTCAGCTTCCACAGCTTCGCGTATCCGGGGTTGCTGAGCTTGAGGCGTCCGTCGCTGCCGAACACCGCGACGCCTTCGTAGAGATTGTCGAGCGTCGCCCGCTGGACCGCGATGAGCGTGTTGAGCGAGCGCTCGAGCGCCAGCGCGTCGGTCACGTCCTCGAAGGCGAACATCAGGCCGCCGAACGGGTGTGGCGTGATCACCAAGCGGATGGTCGTTCCGTCGGGGCGGTATTGCAGCTCCTCCCGCGCCTCGATCAGCTCGGTAAACATCGCTTCGCGTTTCTTCTTGACCGCGGGGAAATCGACCTCTTCGGGCAGCCGGCGCTTCGCCCGCAGCACCTCCAGAATCTCGCCATAGGGAACGCCCGGATGGGGCCAATCGTCGTCGAAGCCCCACATCTTGCGGTAGGCGCTGTTGCAAAACCGGAGCTGCTTGTCTGGCCCGACGACGGCGATCGCCGTGGAGAGCGATTCGAGCGCCTCGGCGTGCGCGGCGATATGCCGGTCGAGATTGCGCCGGGCCTCCTCGAGGTCGGTGATGTCCCAGGCGACGCCGACGGTCACGTCGTCGCCGTCGAACCGCGCTTCGGTGATGTTGAACAGCCGGCGTTCGCCGCCGGCGACGACGTGAAACTCGGCCGAGCGCGCGACGTCATCGGCGCGTGCTTTGCTGGCCAGCGCGTGCGCTTGCTCGGCCTCGGCTTCCGCCACCAGCTCGAGGCCGACGGCGGCGTCAGTCGTGTCGGCTTCGACGATGCTGGCGTATGCCTGGTTGCAATATTCGAGGCCGAGGGTCGCGCCGCGGCGCCAGACCGGGATCGGCAGGGCGTCGAGAAGCTTGCGCAGGCGGTTGCTCTCGGCGCGCGCCCGTTCGA
>JACZUY010000016.1 GCA_022572945.1 Pseudomonadota bacterium | reverse complement strand
ATGCACAGCTTGGATGCCCCGGTGCGTTGCTGGAGATGCCGGGCCATCTTCACCATGATTTCCTCGGTGACCTTTTGGATGCTGGCGGCGACGTCGGCATAGTGTGGTTCCAGATTGTCGGCCTGTTTCGGGTCTCTGGCCGGCCCAAAGAGGGACTCGAACCGGGAGTTGAACATTCGCTTGACCGAATGCTGGAAAGAGAAATAACGCAGGTCCAGCTGAATACTGCCGTCGGAGCCGATCCGCACCACCTTTTCTATCTCGTCGATATATTTGGGTTCGCCGTAGGCACCCATCCCCATCACCTTGTATTCGCCGTCGTTGACCTCAAACCCGAGGAATGCGGTGAAGGCGCTGTAAAGCAGACCGAACGAATGGGGGAAGCGCATCTCCTCAAGTATCTTCAGGTGGTTGCCATCGCCCATACCCAAGGTGGCCGTGGTCCATTCACCCACCCCGTCGGCGGTGAGGACCGCCGCCTGGTCAAAGGGAGAGCAATAGTAGGCGGAGGCGGCGTGGGAAATGTGATGCTCAGAGAACAGGATTCTCTTGGCGTCCTTGAAGCGGAGCTTGTCGCGGATCAGACCTCTGATCCAAAGCTTCTCGGTGAGCCAGGAAACCATCGACTCTTGGAAGGCGCGCCACGACAATGGGGTGGTGTGGAGTGACGTTGTGAGCCCCCTTTCACATTTAACCAGAGGCTTTTCGTAGAAAACGATGTAATCCAGGTCATCAGCCGTGATCTGGCCATGTCTTAGGACGAATTCAATGGCATTGCTGGGGAATTGAAAGTCATGCTTCTTCCGTGTGAATCTCTCCTCCTCAGAGGCGGCGACCAATCGGCCGTCGCTCAACAGGGCCGCGGCCCCGTCGTGATAATGACAAGAGATGCCCAATATGTAGGTCAATACTGGCTCCGGCTTCGGTCTATAGACTCCCGTGCCGGGTCTCTAGGGTGCCACCGAGGCCCGCCCCGGCGTTGCAGCGGGTCAGAGAACCGCTGAGCGACAAGACCCAATGGCAGGGCCATCACGAGGTAAAGCACCGACAGTACGACTCGAGCCTGGAAATTTCCCAGGGAGGCGATAACAAAAGTCGCCACAACGGCGCCCACACCCATGGACGCTCCCAAGAACCCCAATGTCCACGGTCCGCCTTGAAGAACATCCTTAGCAAACACCGCCAATTGGTTCTGGGTTGAGTGGATGAACAGGGATGGAATGAATACCAGGACTATGAGCAGCAAAAGCATCCGGTCGCTCTGGATATGTCCTATCCCTTCCGTGAAATTCCTCCGGACTGAGGCCGGCTCGGCGACGCCTTCGTCGTCTATCAGGGCCACAACGGCGACGCCGGCGCCGACCGCGCCGACGTCATCCTGCCGGGCGCGGCGTACACCGAGAAAAACGCGACCTACGTCAACACCGAGGGCCGGCCGCAGCAGACCCGGCTGGCGCTGTACCCGCCGGGCGAGGCGCGCGAGGACTGGAAGATCATCCGCGCGCTGTCGGGCGTGCTCGGCAAGCCGCTTCGGTACAATACGTTGCGCGCGCTGCGCGCGCGGATGGCGAAGGCCGCGCCCCAGTTCAAGGCGATCGAGGAGATCACGCCGGCGGCGTGGGGCGGGTTCGGCACGCCCGGCGAGTTGGACGCCGCCGCCTTCGAGAGCCCGGTCGGGAATTTCTACATGACCGATCCGATCAGCCGCGCCTCGGCCTCCATGGCCGCGTGCACCGCCGCGTTCGCCACCCCCCCGCGCCAGGCGACGGGGACCGATGGCTGAGTTCTGGGCGACATACGTCTGGCCGACGGTCGTCATCGTCGCGGCGATCGTGGCGATTCTCGTGCCGTTGCTGCTCAGCGTCGCTTACCTCACCTACGCCGAGCGCAAGGTGATCGGGGCGATGCAGATGCGCAAGGGACCCAACGTGGTCGGGCCGTTCGGCCTGCTGCAGCCGATCGCCGACGGGCTCAAGCTGCTGACCAAGGAAACCATCATCCCCAGCGGCGCCAACAAGGTGATGTTCCTGATCGCGCCGATGTTCACCTTCAGTTTGAGCCTGGTCGCCTGGGCGGTGATGCCGTTCGGCGCGGGCCTGGTGCTCGCCGACATCAACGTCGGCATCCTGTACCTGTTCGCGATCTCGTCGCTCGGCGTCTACGGCATCATCATGGCGGGCTGGGCGAGCAACTCGCGCTACGCCTTCTTCGGCGCGCTGCGCGCGGCGGCGCAGATGGTGTCGTACGAGGTCTCGATGGGCTTCGTCATCATCACCGTGCTGGTGTTCGTCGGCTCGCTGCGTCTCACCGACATCGTGCTGGCGCAGGAGAACCTGTGGTTCGCGATCCCGCTGTTCCCGATGTTCATCATCTTCTTCGTCTCGACGCTCGCCGAGACCAACCGCGCGCCGTTCGACCTGCCCGAGGCCGAGGCCGAGCTGGTCGCCGGATACAACGTCGAGTACTCGTCGATGACCTTCGCGCTGTTCTTCCTCGGCGAGTACGCCAACATGATCCTGATGTGCGCGATGACGGTCGTGCTGTTCCTCGGCGGCTGGCTGCCGCCGCTCGACGTGGCGCCGCTCAACTGGATTCCGGGACCGGTGTGGTTCGCGCTCAAGGTCGCCGCCGTGCTGTTCGTCTTCCTTTGGGTGCGGGCGACCTTCCCGCGCTACCGCTACGACCAGCTCATGCGTCTGGGGTGGAAGGTGTTCCTGCCGCTCTCGCTCGCCGGGGTGGCGGTCTATTCGGGCGCGTTGGTCGCGCTTGGCTGGGTGCCGTAGAATGGCGTTCCTCGACCGCACCGCGCGAGCGCTGCTGCTGACCGAGCTGGTCGTCGGCATGTCGGTGACGCTGCGCTACTTCTTTCGCCGCAAGGTGACGCTCAACTACCCGCACGAGAAGGGGCCGCTGGGACCGCGCTTCCGCGGCGAGCACGCGCTCAGGCGCTATCCCAACGGCGAGGAGCGCTGCATCGCCTGCAAGCTGTGCGAGGCGGTGTGCCCGGCGCAGGCGATCACCATCGAGTCCGAGCCGCGCGCCGACGGCAGCCGCCGCACCACGCGCTACGACATCGACATGACCAAGTGCATCTACTGCGGCTTCTGCGAGGAGTCCTGCCCGGTCGACGCCATCGTCGAGGGGCCGAACTTCGAGTACGCCACCGAGACCCACGAGGAGCTGCTCTACGACAAGGAGAAACTGCTCGCCAACGGCGATCGCTGGGAGACCGAGATCGCCCGGAACCTCGCGGCCGACGCGCCCTACCGGTAAGGCAGTGAAGGAGCGACGATTGAGTGGCGTGAGTACCGGGAGGGGCGTGCCGTGATCATCGCCAACCTTGCCTTCTATCTGTTCGCGTCGGTCACCGTGGCCGCAGCAGTGATGGTGATCTGCGCGCGCAACCCGGTGCATTCGGTGCTGTTCCTCGTCCTCGCCTTCTTCAATTCGGCGGGGCTGTTCGTGCTCATGGGCGCCGAGTTCCTGGCGATGATTCTGATCGTCGTCTACGTCGGCGCGGTCGCCGTCCTGTTCCTGTTCGTCGTCATGATGCTCGACATCAACTTCGTTGCGTTGCGCGAAGGGTTCCTGCAGTACCTTCCCACCGGCGGTCTCATCGGGCTGATCCTGCTCGCCGAGCTGGTGCTGGTGATCGGCGGCTGGAGCATCGAGGCGGAGATCGCGGTCCCGGCGTCGGCGCCGATCCCGGCCCCCGCCGAGCTCAGCAACACCGAGGCGCTGGGCGGCGTGCTCTACACCCGCTACGCCTATCTGTTCCAGGCCGCCGGCGTCATCCTGTTGATCGCCATGGTGGGCTCGATCGTGCTCACCCATCGGGTGCGCCCGGGCGTGAGGAAGCAGCGCATCTCGCGGCAGATTTCGCGCACCCGCGAGGAGGCGGTGGAGCTGAAGAAGGTTTCGCCGGGAGAGGGCGCATGACCGGCATGCTCGAGGTCGGCCTCGCCCACTACCTCACGGTGGCGGCGATCCTGTTCACGCTCGGGATCTTCGGCATCTTCGTCAACCGCAAGAACGTCATCATCATCCTGATGTCGATCGAGCTGATGCTGCTCGCGGTCAACATCAACCTGGTGGCGTTCTCGACCCAGCTCGGCGACCTCGTCGGGCAGGTGTTCGCCTTGTTCGTGCTCACCGTCGCCGCGGCCGAGGCGGCGATCGGCCTCGCCATCATCGTCGTTTACTTCCGCAACCGCGGCTCGATCGAGGTCGAGGACATCAACGTGATGAAGGGCTAGCGGCGTGCTCACGCTTTACGTTGCCTCCGTGTTCGGGCCTCTCGTCGGCTCGGTGATCGCCGGGTTCTTCGGCCGCGCGCTGGGCGATCGCGCCACCGGCGTCATTGCCTGCATGATGCTGGGCGTGGCGATGGTGGCCGGCTGGTACGTGTTCTACGAGGTGGCGTTCCTGGGCCGGTCGCGCGAAGCGGTCGAGCTGTTCACCTGGATCGATTCGGGCGCGTTCGAGGCGTCGTGGGCGCTGCGCTTCGACGTACTGGCCGCGGTGATGGTGTTCGTGGTCACGACGGCATCGTTCCTGATCCACGTCTACTCGATCGGCTACATGGCGCACGACCCCGGCGTCCCGCGGTTCTTCGCGTACCTCAGCCTATTCACTTTCATGATGCTCATGCTGGTGACCGCGGACAACTTCGTGCAGATGTACTTCGGCTGGGAAGGCGTCGGATTGTGCTCGTATCTGCTGATCGGGTTCTGGTACAAGCGCCCCTCGGCCAACGCGGCGGCGATCAAGGCGTTCATCGTCAACCGGGTCGGCGACTTCGGTTTCGCGCTCGGAATCTTCGGCGTGTTCCTGGTGTTCAACGCGGTGGCGTTCGACACCGTGTTCGCCGCCGCGCCCGATTACGCCGGCGCCTCGATCGAGTTCCTCGGCTTCCGTATCGATACGCTAACGCTGATCTGCCTGCTGCTGTTCATGGGCGCGATGGGCAAGTCGGCGCAGTTCATTCTGCACACTTGGCTGCCCGACGCGATGGAGGGGCCGACGCCGGTTTCGGCGCTGATCCACGCGGCGACGATGGTCACCGCCGGGGTGTTCATGGTGGTCCGCCTTTCGCCGCTGTTCGAGTACGCGCCGGTGGCGCTGGCGGTGGTCGCGGTGATCGGCGCCACCACCGCGTTCTTCGCCGCCACGGTCGCCCTGTGCCAGACCGACATCAAGCGGGTGATCGCCTATTCGACGTGCAGCCAGCTCGGCTACATGTTTTTCGCCGCCGGCGTGTCGGCGTACTCCGTCGCGATCTTCCACCTGATGACCCACGCATTCTTCAAGGCGCTGCTGTTCCTCGCCGCCGGTTCGGTCATCCACGCCATGTCGGACGAGCAGGACATGCGCAAGATGGGCGGCTTGTGGAAGCGCATCCCGCTGACCTACGGCGTGATGTGGGTGGGGAGTTTGGCGCTCGCCGGGGTGCCATTCTTTTCGGGCTACTTCTCGAAGGATCTCATCCTCGAATCGGCGTTCGCGGCGGACAGCGCGGTGGGCGACTACGCCTTCTGGCTCGGCATCGCCGCCGCGGTCATGACCGCGTTCTATTCGGGGCGGCTGTTGTTCATGACCTTCCACGGCGCCTCGCGGGCGAGCGACGAGGTGATGGCGCGGGTGCATGAATCGCCCAAGGTGATGACCATCCCGCTCGTCCTGCTCGCGGTCGGCGCGATCTTCTCGGGCGTCTTCGGCGTCTCGATCGGCATGGTCGACGCGGACGGCGCGTTCTGGAACGGCAGTATCCTCGTCCTGTCCGGGCACGACGCGCTGGCCAAGGCCCACGAGGTGCCGGGCTGGGTCAAGCTGCTTCCGGTGGTGATGGCCGGGGTCGGCATCACCGTCGCGCTCGTCATGTACATCGTATTGCCGAGCCTGCCGGCGCTGGTTGCCGCGCGCTTGCGGCCTGTGTATCTGTTCCTGCTCAACAAGTGGTACTTCGACGAACTCTACGACGCCGTGTTCGTGCGCCCGGCCCACTACATCGGCCGCGGCTTCTGGAAGGCGGGCGACGGCGCGCTGATCGACGGTGTGGGCCCCGACGGCGTCGCCGCCGCCGCGCTCGGCATCGCCCGCCGGGCGTCGCGGCTGCAAACCGGATATCTCTACCATTACGCCTTCGCCATGCTCATCGGCGTCGCCGCGCTGGTGACCTGGTACCTGCTGGCGGGAGGCGCGTGAGGGGCGCGATGATCGGGCTGCCGATTCTTTCGCTGACGATCTTCCTGCCGCTGGTGGGCGCCGTCCTCATCTTCCTGATTCGCGGCGAGCCCGAGATCGTCGCCCGCAACGCGCGCAACGTGGCGCTGTGGACGTCGCTGTTCACGTTCGCGCTGTCGCTTCTCTTGTGGGTCGGGTTCGACACCACCACGGCCGACTTCCAGTTCGCCGAGCAGGCGCCGTGGATCGCCGGCTACAACATCAACTATCACCTCGGCGTCGACGGCATCTCGCTGTTCTTCATCCTGCTTACCACCTTCCTGACGCCGCTCTGCGTGCTCGTCAGCTGGCAGGCGATCACCGACCGCGTCAAGGAGTACATGATCGCTTTCCTGGTGATGGAGACGATGATGGTCGGGGTCTTCTCGGCGCTCGATTTCGTCCTCTTCTACCTGTTCTTCGAGGGCACGTTGATCCCGATGTTCCTGATCATCGGCGTGTGGGGCGGGCCGCGCCGCGTGTACTCGGCGTTCAAGTTCTTCCTGTTTACGCTGCTCGGTTCGGTGCTGTTCCTGCTCGCCATTCTGACCATCTACTTCCATACCGGCACCACCGACATTCCGACGCTGATGGGGGCCGACTTCCCGGTCGAGATGCAGCGCTGGCTGTGGCTCGCGTTTTTCGCGTCGTTCGCCGTCAAGGTGCCGATGTGGCCGGTGCACACCTGGCTTCCCGACGCCCACGTCGAGGCGCCGACCGCCGGCTCGATGGTGCTCGCCGGCGTTCTGCTGAAATTCGGCGGCTACGGCTTCCTGCGTTTCTCACTGCCGATGCTGCCCGAGGCGACCGCGTTCTTCACGCCGATGATCTACACCTTGAGCGTGGTGGCGATCATTTACACCTCGCTGGTGGCGCTGGCGCAGGAGGACATGAAGAAGCTCATCGCGTATTCGTCGGTGGCGCACATGGGCTTCGTCACGATCGGCATCTTCACCCTGAACACGCAGGGAATCGAAGGCGCGATTCTGGTGATGCTCAGCCACGGCGTGGTCTCGGCCGCGCTGTTCTTCACCGTCGGCGTGCTTTACGACCGCATGCATTCGCGCCTCATCGCATCGTACGGCGGGCTGGTCCACCGGATGCCGGTCTACGCCTTCATGTTCATGCTGTTCATGCTCGCCTCGGTGGGACTGCCGGGGACCTCGGGCTTCGTCGGCGAGTTCCTGACGCTGGCCGGCGCCTATCAGGCCAATACCCTGGTCGCGGCGCTCGCGACCACGGGGGTCATCCTCGGCGCGGCGTACATGCTGTGGCTGTACCGCCGCGTGGTCTTCGGCGAGCTGACCAACGAGCAGCTCAAGGACATCCTCGACCTCAACCCGCGGGAGGTCGCCATCTACGCGTCGATGGCCGTGGTCGTGATGGTGCTCGGCATCTATCCCGAGGCGTTCCTTTCGGTCATCCGGGTCTCGGTCGAGAACCTCATCGTGCAGGCCGGCGGCGGGCTCGACGGCGCGCTGACCGTGGCGCTGGCGGCGGAGTAGGGAGGGAGACGATGGCCGCGGTTCCCGCACTCATGCCGGTGCTCGCCGAAATGCTGCTCGCCGTCGCGGGCATGGCGCTGTTGTTGTTCGGGGTGTTCCGCGGCGACCGCGCGACCCGGCTCATCGCCTGGCTCACGGTTGCGGTGTTCGGTGCCGCCTTCCTTGCCGTCGTCGGGCCGGCGTCCGCGCCGGGCGCGGCGCTCGAGGGATTGTTCGTGGTCGATCGCTTCGCCGTGTTCATGAAAACGCTGGTGCTGATCGGCGCGGCGCTGACGCTGATCATGTCGCTCGGCTACATCCGGCGCGAGAACATGGAGCGCTTCGAATTCCCCGTGCTGATGCTGTTCGCGACTCTGGGCATGTTGATGATGATCTCGGCGAACGACCTCATCGCGCTCTACATGGGGCTCGAGCTACAGAGCCTGGCGCTCTATGTGGTCGCCGCGTTCCGCCGCGATTCGCTGCGCTCGACCGAGGCCGGGCTCAAGTACTTCGTCCTCGGCGCGCTGGCCTCGGGCATGCTGCTCTATGGTTGCTCGCTGGTCTACGGCTTCACCGGCACGACGCGCTTCGAGGTCCTCGCCGATTTGTTCGGACCGGGAGGCGCCGGGGTTTCCACCGGCGTCGTCGTCGGCATGGTGTTCATCGCGGCGGGTCTCGCGTTCAAGGTGTCGGCGGTGCCGTTCCACATGTGGACCCCCGACGTCTACGAGGGCGCGCCGACCCCGGTTGCCGCCTTCTTCTCGGTGGCGCCGAAGATCGCCGCGGTCGCGCTGTTGTTGCGGGTGATGGCGCAGCCGTTCGGCGATCTGGTCGCGCAATGGCAGCAGATCGTCGTCTTCATCTCGATCGCCTCGATGCTGCTCGGCTCGTTCGCCGCGCTGGCGCAGACCAACATCAAGCGGCTGATGGCGTACAGCTCGATCGGCCACATCGGCTTCGCGCTCCTCGGCCTCGCCGCGGGCACCACGGAAGGCGTGCGCGGCGTGATCCTCTATATGGCGATCTATCTGGCGATGAACGTCGGCTGCTGGGGGTGCATCCTGGCGATGCGCCGCCAGGAGCGCATGGTCGAGGGCATCGACGATCTCGCCGGGCTGGCGCGCACCAATCCGTTGATGGCGCTGGCGATGGGAATCTTCATGTTCTCGATGGCGGGCATTCCGCCGCTCGCCGGCTTCTTCGCCAAGCTTTACGTCTTCCTCGCGGTGATCGAGGCCGGGATGTACACCCTCGCGGTGATCGGCGTGCTTTCGAGCGTGGTCGCCGCGGTTTATTACCTGCGCATCGTCAAGATCATGTACTTCGACGAGGAGGGCGATCCGTTCGACTCGCCGGTGGGCGGCGAACTTACCTTCATCATGGCCGGCAGCGGGCTGTTCGTCCTCCTGTTCTTCGTCTATCCGACGCCGCTGGTGCGCGGCGCGCAAGCCGCCGCCGCCGCATTGTTCCCGTGACCGCCGCGCCCAATCTGCCGCCGGCCTACAGCCTGGTCGCGCTCGACGAGGTCGACAGCACCAACGACGAGGCCAGGCGGCTCGCCGAGGCGGGCGCGGACGACGGCACCCTGGTGTGGGCGCAGGTCCAGCGCGAGGGACGCGGCCGGCGGGGCAGCGCGTGGGTCTCGCCTAAGGGCAATCTCTACCTTTCGCTGGTGTTGCGCCCCGAGTGCGCGGCCGCCGAGGCCGTGCAGCTCTCGTTCGTCGCCGCCCTCGCCGTCGCCGACGCGCTGAGCGGATTGGTGCCGCCCATGAGCGAGATCAGGTTCAAGTGGCCGAACGACGTCCTGCTCAACCGGCAAAAGGTGGCCGGCATCCTGATCGAGTCCTCGACCACCGCTCCCGGGCGGCTCGATTGGCTGGTCGTCGGAATCGGCGTCAACGTGGCCGCCGCGCCCGACGACGTGTCGCCCCCCGCGACCTCGTTGCGCGGCGAGGGCTGCCGCCCGGTCACCGTGGTCGAAGTGCTCGAAGGATTGAGCCGGCACTTTTTCGTCTGGGTCAACCGCTGGCTCGACGACGGTTTCGCGCCGGTGCGCAAGGCGTGGCTGCGGCAGGCCGGAGGGAAGGGCGAGGCGATCACCGTGAACCTTCCCGACGAGAGCTTCACCGGGATCTTCGCCGACATCGACGGGCGCGGCGCGCTGATCGTCGAGCTGGCCGACGGCGCGCGGCGCGTGGTCACGGCGGGCGAGGTGTTCCTCGGGGGGGCGCGATGAGCGAGGATCGTCTGCTGCTCGCCATCGACGCCGGCAACACCAACACGGTGTTCGCGCTCTACGACGGCGAAAGCCAACGCGGTCAGTGGCGCGCCACTACCGATACCGAGCGCACCGCCGACGAGTACGCGGTGTGGCTGGCGCAGCTGTTGTCGCTCGCGAACATCGATCCCGCCGGCATCGGCGCCGCGATCATCTCCAGCGTCGTGCCCGAGGCGGTGTTCAATCTGCGCACCCTATGCCAGCGCTACTATGGATGCGAAGCGCTGATCGTCGACCACGACACCGACCTCGGCATCGCGGTGGCGGTCGACAACCCGCGCGAGGTCGGCAGCGACCGTCTGTGCAATACCGTCGCCGCGTACGATCGCTACGGCGGCGGGCTGATCGTCATCGACTTCGGCACCGCGACGACGTTCGATATCGTCGGCGCCGACGGCGCCTACACGGGCGGCGTCATCGCGCCCGGCATCAACCTTTCGCTCGAGGCGCTGCATCGGGCCTCGGCCCAGCTTCCGCGCGTCGCCGTCGAGCGGCCGCCCGCGGTGATCGGCAAGGGAACCGTCCAGGCGATGCAATCGGGCGTGTACTGGGGCTACGTCGCGCTGATCGAAGGACTCGTCGCGCGCGTCATCGAGGAGTTCGGCGCGCCGATGACGGTGATCGCCACCGGCGGGCTCGCGCCGTTGTTCGATGCGGCGACCCCGGTGATCGAGCACGTCGATCTCGACCTCACGATGCGCGGCCTGCTCGCAATCTACCGGCGAAATCGCGGGCCCGCGTGATGGCGGACGAGGGGAAAGGCGACGAGCTCCTATTCCTGCCGCTCGGCGGGGCCGGCGAGATCGGCATGAACCTCAACCTCTATGCCTACGGCGGCAAGTGGTTGATGGTCGACCTCGGCATCACCTTCGCCGATGAGCGGCTTCCCGGCATCGACGTCATCATGCCCGATCCCGCCTACATCGTCGAACGCCGGGGCGATCTTCTCGGCCTGGTGCTGACCCACGCCCACGAGGACCATCTGGGCGCGGTGCCGTATCTGTGGTCGCGGCTCAAATGCCCGGTCTACGCCACGCCGTTCACCGCCGCGGTGCTGCGACGCAAGCTCGCGCGCGACGGCGCCGCGCTGGGCAGCGCGGACCTCGAGATCACCGAGGTTCCGCTCGGCGGGCGCTTCACGCTCGGCCCCTTCGACATCGAGATGATCTCGCTGACCCATTCGATCCCCGAGCCCAACGCGCTCGCGATCCGCACCCCCGCCGGCACGGTGCTGCATACCGGCGACTGGAAGATCGATCCCGACCCGGTGATCGGCGGCGTGACCGACGAGGACACGCTGCGCAAGCTCGGCGACGACGGCGTGCTGGCGATGGTCTGCGATTCGACCAACGTGTTTCGCGCCGGCGAATCGGGCTCCGAGGCCGCGCTCCACGACAATCTGCTCGAGCTCGTGGACGATTGCGCGGGCCGCGTCGCGGTGGCCTGCTTCGCTTCCAACGTCGCCCGGATCAAGACCGTCACCGAGGTCGCGCAAGCCGCGGGCCGCCACGTCGCGCTCGTCGGCCGGTCGCTGTGGCGGATCACCGAGGCGGCGCGCGAAACCGGCTATCTCGACGGTGTGACGCCGTTCCTCGGCGAGCGCGACGGCGCGCAGCTTCCCGACGACAAGGTGCTTTACCTGTGCACCGGCTGCCAGGGCGAGCCGCGCGCGGCGCTGGCGCGGATCGCCGCGGGCAGCCACCCGCACGTCGCCCTCGGCGAGGGCGACCTGGTGATCTTTTCGTCGAAGATCATTCCCGGCAACGAGCTCGCCATCAACCGCCTGCACAACCAGCTCATCGCGCTCGGCATCGAAGTGGTGACCGAGGACGACCACTTCATCCACGTCTCGGGGCATCCGTGCCGCGACGAGTTGTCGCGCATGTACCAGTGGGTGCGACCCGAGATCGCCGTGCCGGTGCACGGCGAGGCGCGCCATCTGGTCGAGCACGCGCGCTTCGCCCGATCGCTCCAGGTGCCGCACCCGGTGCTGGTGGAGAACGGCGACCTGCTGCGCCTTGCGCCGGGTCCGGCCGAGGTCGTCGATCACGTCCGCTTCGGCCGGCTGATCGCCGACGGCAACGCGGTCGTCGACGCCGAAAGCCCGACCATACGGGAGCGCCGGCGTCTGATGCACGACGGCGTCGCTTTCGTCACGCTGGTTCTGGATTCGGCCGGCAAGCTCGTCACCGAGCCGCGCGTCTCCGCCCACGGGCTGTTTCATCCCGATCACGCCGGCGAGGAGGAAGAGGTGCTGGCCGAAGCGGCCGAGGACGTGCGTCGCGCGTTCGCGGCGCTGCCCGCGACCGCGCGCGCGAACGACCGGACGTTGCGCGAGGCGGCGCAGTCGGCGGTGCGCCGCCGGCTCAAGGGACGGCGCGGCAAGCGCCCCGTGGTCGAGGTCCAGATCGTCCGCTTGTAGCGCGCCAGAGTATTATTCCTCCACCTTTACATAGTAAGGGTGGACTGCGTTCAATCGCCACGCGGGCTTCCGCCGCATAAGCGGCGGCCCGCGGTCGCGGGCTGGCGTAATCCGAACGAGTGGAATCGCTCGGATTACGCTTTAACCAGTCGGAGAGGAGGAGCGAATCGATGATCGGCCGGCTCAATCACGTCGCCATCGTCGTGCCCGACCTCGCGGCGGCGCGCGCGCTTTACCGCGACACGCTGGGCGCCAGCGTCTCCGAGCCGATGGATATGCCCGAGCACGGTGTCACCACCGTGTTCGTCGATCTGCCCAACACCAAGATCGAGCTGCTGCATCCGCTTGGCGACAACTCGCCGATCGCCGGCTTCCTCGCGCGCAACCCATCGGGCGGCATGCACCACGTCTGCTACGAGGTCGAGGACATCCATGCCGCGCGCGACCGCTTGGTGGGCAAGGGCGCCCGCGTGCTTGGCGACGGCGAGCCGCGTATCGGGGCGCATGGCAAGCCGGTCCTGTTCCTCCATCCCAAGGACTTCTGCGGCACGCTGGTCGAGCTCGAACAGGCGTAGAGCGTAATCCGAGCGATTCCACTCGTTCGGATTACGCCAGCCCGCGACCGCGGGCCGCCGCTTATGCGGCGGAAGCCCGCGTGGCGATTGAACGCAGTTCACCTTTGCTGTGTAAAGGTGAACGAATAACGCTCTAGAGGAAGCGTCGCGATGGACTGGTTCGGCATCCTCGTCGTCTTCGTCGTCACCTGGTGGATGGTGTTCCTGGTGACGCTGCCGTTCGGCGTGACGACGCCGTGCGCGCCCGAGCCCGGCCACGCCCCGAGCGCGCCCGAGAATCCGCGGTTGTGGATCAAGGCCGGCTTCACCACATTGGCCGCCGGCGCGCTCACCGGGCTGGCCGCCGCCGCGGTCGCGTACGACGTCGTCGACGTCCGCGCGTGGTTCGAGCCGCGATGAGCTATTGCGACGCCGCCCCCGGCCATCCCGATCAGCGCTTTATTAATGGGTGCGCGGAACGTCGCTCGACACACCCGCTGATAACCTTATCACTTGTTCTTCAATACATTCGCCAGGATTTGTAGAAGTTCATCGTGCTCCGGTGAGCCGTCAATAAACGTCCAGCGCTCGTAATGGCTGTGACCAAGAATGCGCTTGCGAAGTTTCCCGCGTACCGATTTTCCAACGACTCTAACGTCGTCCGGGGACGTAATGCCATGACTGGCTAATACTTCTCGCAATTCCATTCGCCTACCCGTCGGCGAAAGCTTTGATGTCGAGCTAACATTTGTTGGAACGTGAGCTCGTGATTGCGGATTTAGGGGTAGCTTCGGAACAATGGTGGCCATTTCCCGACGAAACCGACCCTGCTGGCCGTTTCCAGGGAAGGCAACGACGTAATACTGCGCCGATGAAGAGGCCCGAAAAATAGCTTCTTCGACCGCAGGGCCAATCTTTTTGAGCACGGCGACAATTGCGAGAGGCGAGTATTCCGCTATTCGGTCTGCCAAGCTTGGAATGCTAGCGCGATGCGCAGCGCCGCGCTCCGCATCGCTTCGATGATTGACCGGTGTCAAGACCAAGTCGTCAAGGAAGCATCCTTTGGACATGAAATGAGATAGAAAGTCTGGTGGGTTACCGAACACCTCCCGCATGTAGCGGTACATCTGGGAGTTTTCAGCATAGAAAAATGTTCCGCCGGCTGGCGCAGACTCACCAACAAAAAGTGTCGAAATTTTTTCTGGGCGATACTGGTGGCGTAACCCCTCTACATTCATGACAGTTTTCTCCCTTAATATAAGGAAGTTCTATATGGGAAATCCATGTGAACGGTTCAACGGAGAGTTCTCAAATGGTTTCGCCCGTTCGACTTATCCGGTGGCCGCTCTGACGATTACCGGCTTCCCTCTGGCTGCCATCAGCTACGACATGATCGACTTCCGCGCGTGGTTCGAGCCGCGATGAGCTATTGCGACGCCGCCCCCGGCCACCCCTGGCACGGTCCCTACCACGGCGAAGAGTACGGCTTTCCCCTCGGCGACGACGACGCGCTGTTCGAGCGGCTCGTGCTCGAGATCAACCAGGCCGGGCTGTCGTGGCTCACCGTGCTGAGGAAGCGCGCGGCGTTCAGGGCGGCCTACGCGGGCTTCCGAATAGACGCGGTCGCCGGGTTCGGCGCGGCCGACCGCGCGCGGCTCCTCGCCGACGCCGGCATCATCCGCAACCGGCTCAAGGTCAACGCGGCGATCGAGAACGCCCGGCGGCTGGTTTCGCTGCGCGGGGAGTTCGGGAGCTTCGGCGGCTGGCTCGACGCCCACCACCCGCTAAGCCTCGACGACTGGGTCGGGCTGTTCCGCAAGACCTTCGTCTTCACCGGGCGCGAGATCGTCAACGAGTTCCTGATGAGCACCGGCTACCTCCCCGGCGCGCACGACCCCGGCTGCCCCGCCTACGCTCGCATCGCCGCGCTCGACCCGCCGTGGATGCGGGGATAGCGTCACAGTGGCGCCTCGCTTGGTTGGACACGCCGGCCAACCTTTCCTAGACTGCCACCCATAACCAATACGAACCGGGGGGCGCGACCGTGGCGCGAGAGGACATGGAATGCTCGTTCTCGCGATCCCGAGCGCGGATGGCGTCGGCCCCAGCCGGTTCATCGACGACGAAGGGGGCAGACCATGAAACCGCGAATGCTTCGGCCGCCCGACGCGCTCGCCGCTCTGTTTTCGGCAATCCTTGCGCTTGGAGGGTTGGCCGCGCCGGCATCGGCAGGCGCCGATGAAGACCTGGGCGCGGTGTTCGACGTCTGCGCGGGAGCGGACAATGCGGCATGCGGCGCGGCGATGTGGTCGTTCATCGACATCACCGGCGACGATCGCCTCACGTCCGCCGAACTCACCCGCTTCCTGCGGGTCATGAGCGAACGGACGGTCGCCGAGCAAGCCGGCGCGGCGGCGGGCCTCGGGCTTGGCGCCGGGCTCGACGAGGAGATGGGTCGCACAGGGGCGGTGGCCATGGCGTTCCTCGTGGGCCCGTTCACCGCGAAGCTCATCGTCGACAATTACGACTACAACGGAAACGGCATGCTCGAGCGCGGCGAAGTCTTCGCCGACACCGACGAAAGCGCGTTTGTCGTCCTGGTCAAGACCCAGATGGAGAAACTGCCGCAATACGCGATGACGGCGTTCATGGCCGCGATGGCGGCGCAGGAGCAGGCGGGATTCGGCGACAAGGAGGAAAGCGCGCCGCCGCCGGCTTCGGCTCCGCCGCTCGTCGTGCCCGCGCCCAAGACGGCTGTCGAGCCGGCCCCCGAACCGGTCGAGCAAGCGCCGCCCAGGCCTCAGGCGTTGTTTAGCCTGCGCAACGTCGATGAGATGCTCTTGTTCGAGGGCGACGCGGAAATCATCGTGGTGAGCGGCGAGATCGTCAACCTCTCCGACCAGACCCTCGTGGCGCCCGTCGCCATCGCCCAGGCGCTCGACGCGAACCGCGGCGTGCTCAAAACGTGGCGGTTCACGCCTTCGCCGTCCGAATTGAGACCGGGCGAGACCGCGGGTTTCGTCGGCCGGCTCGACGGCGCGCCGCCCGACACCGCCGACTGGACCGTCGTTCTCGAAGGCGGGGAGTGACGCCCGCCACGCGCCGAGGCCGCATCGGCGCGCGTCCAGGCGGCGCCGGGCGGTCGGAAAGGGTTTCTTAACGAGGGACGCCCTAGCCTGCCGGCATGACGCATTGGCCGCGCACGCCGCTCCTCGCGCTCCTCGCCGTCGTCGCCACGCCGCTCGCCGCGGCGGAGACGGTGACGGTCACCCGCGAAGACTGCGCGCGCCTCGTCGGGCACGTGCCATCGGCCGACGTCGCTTACCAGCCGGGGGTCGATGTCAACGGCAACGCGGTCGCCTCCGCCGACCTCGACGACGAAGGCCGGCTCGATCTCGCCGGTGACGACATCACGCTCAACATCGGCGTGCCGATCATCGCTTTCGCCGGCACGGTGGGCGACGAAACCAAGTTCATCAACCAGGGTGGCAAGATCGGTAACTTCGACGCCACCGCGGGCATCGGCGCCGTCACGCTCAGCGGCGGCGTCGTCCATTTCAACGGCCGGCCGCTGTCGTCGCCCGAGGCCCGTCGCCTCGCCGCCGCCTGCGGCAACAGGTAACGATCCAGGCACAGTTTCATTTTGTTTCTTAGAATCGTTATTTAAGTCTCTGGAAAATAGATAAATTAATTTGCGCTCGCCAGACCTTTGGCGGGCGAACGGGGATTGTTTTTCCGCGACCCTTTGCCTAAAGTCTCTCCGCCCGCCAGTCCCCCATCATCGGTTGCCGAGGTTACGATGCGGCTTTCCACCTACTTCCTGCCGACGCTCAAGCAGACCCCCGCCGAGGCGCAGATCGTTTCGCACCGGCTGATGCTTCGCGCCGGCATGATCCGGCAATCGAGCGCCGGCATCTACTCGTGGCTGCCGCTCGGACTGCGCGTGCTCAAGCGCATCGAGCGGATCGTGCGCGAGGAGATGGACGCGGCGGGCTGCCACGAAGTGCTGATGCCGACGATCCAGCCCGCCGACCTGTGGCGCGAGAGCGGGCGCTACGACGACTACGGCCCCGAGATGCTGCGCATCAAGGACCGCCACGAGCGGGACATGCTTTACGGCCCCACCAACGAGGAGCAGATCACCGAGATCTTCCGCGGCGCGGTGAAAAGCTACCGCGACCTGCCCAGGAACCTCTATCACATCCAGTGGAAGTTCCGCGACGAGGTGCGCCCGCGGTTCGGCGTCATGCGCGGCCGCGAGTTCCTGATGAAGGACGCCTACTCGTTCGACGTCGACTACGCCGGCGCCAAGCGCTCGTACAACAGGATGTTCGTGGCCTACCTGCGCACCTTCGCCCGCATGGGTCTCAAGGCGGTCCCGATGCGCGCCGACACCGGGCCGATCGGCGGCGACCTGAGCCACGAGTTCGTGATTCTCGCCGACACCGGCGAAAGCGCGGTCTACTGCCACCCGGCGTTGCTCGCGCACGACGTGCTTGCGGCCGATATCGACTATCGCGGCGACCTCGAGCCGGTCGTCGAGGAATGGACCCGGCACTACGCCGCGACCGACGACAAGCACGACCCCGGGAGCTGCCCGGTGCCGGCGGACGAGCTCGTCACCGCGCGCGGCATCGAGGTCGGCCACATCTTCTACTTCGCCACCAAGTACTCCGAGCCGATGGGCTGCGCGGTAACCACGGCCGACGGCGATTCGGCGCCGGTGCACCAAGGGTCCTACGGCATCGGCATCTCGCGGCTCGCCGGCGCGATCATCGAGGCGAGCCACGACGAGGACGGCATCATCTGGCCCGACAGCGTCGCGCCGTTCGCGGTCGGGCTGATCAACCTGAAATCCGGAGACCCGGCATGCGACACCGCCGCCGGCGATCTGTACGCCAAGTTGCTCGCCGCCGGCGTCGAGGTGCTGTACGACGACCGCGACGAGCGTGCCGGCTCGAAGTTCGCCAACATGGATCTGATCGGCGTGCCGTGGCAGCTGGTGGTCGGGCCGCGCGGGCTCAAGCAGGGCGTGGTCGAGCTCAAGCGGCGCGCCACCGGAGAGTGCCACGAGCTGTCGGTCGACGCGGCGCTGTCGCGGCTGGTGGGATAGCCATGCTTGCCGAAATCCAGCGCTGGCTCCCCGATATCGCCTTCGTGACGCTGGCGGGCATCGCCATCGCCGGGGCGATTCTGGTGGTCGCCGCCGTGGCGATGCTGTTCTCGCCGTTCGAGCGCATGGTGGCGGCGCGCTATCTCAGGGCCCGGCGCGGCACCGGGTTCATCTCGGTCATCGCCTTCATATCGCTCTTGGGCATCGTTATCGGGGTGGCGACGTTGATCGTTGCCATGGCGGTGATGAACGGGGTTCGCCAAGAGGTGCTCGGCAGCATCCTGGGACTGAACGGCCATGTCAGCGTGTTCCGCGAGGGCCAGGCCTTCACCGAATACGACGCGGCCGCCGGTCGGCTGCGCGACATCAGCGAGGTGACCAGCGTGTCGCCCCTGGTCGAGGGGCAGGTCTTGGTCATCGCCGACGGACGCGCCGGCGGTGCCGTATTGCGCGGCATGCGCCGGAGCGACATCGAGGCCATGCCGATCCTGTCGCGGAACATCGTCGCCGGAAGCCTTGACGATTTCGCCGGCAGGGACGTGATCGTCATCGGCAGCCGCATGGCGCGAAAGTTCGCCGTCGGCGTCGGCGACACGGTCAGCCTGGTGGCGCCGCATTTCACCGCCACCGCCATCGGCATGTTGCCGCGAACCAAGGCCTACCGGATCGTCGGACTGTTCGAGATCGGCATGTACGAATACGACGCCAACTTCATCTACATGCCGCTGGAGGCGGCGCAAATTTTCCTGAAGCTGCGCCAGGCGGTGAGTCGCCTCGACGTCATGTTGGAAGATCCGGAGGCCATCGCCGACATCCGCCGCGCCATGTTGCAGGCGCTGGGCGGCGGGTTTCGGACGCTCGACTGGAAGCGCCGGAATGCGAGCATCTTCGGCGCCATCCAGGTGCAGCGGAACGTCTTGTTCCTGATCCTCAGCCTGATCGTCCTGGTCGCCGCCTTCAACATCGTCTCCAGCCTGTTCATGCTGGTCAAGGACAAGGGCCGCGACATCGCCATCCTGCGCACCATGGGCGCGACGAGGGGCACCATCATGCGCATCTTCTTCCTCAGCGGCGCCAGCGTGGGCATCATCGGTACCACGGCCGGATTTATCCTCGGCCTGACATTCACCCAGAACATCGAGACCATCCGCCAGTGGATCCAGGGACTCACCGGGACCGAGTTGTTCGCCGCCGAAATCTACTTCCTCTCCCGGCTCCCGGCGGTGGCGGACCCGGCGGAGGTGGCGATGGTGGTGCTCATGGGCCTGGGGCTGTCGTTCCTGGCCACGTTGTATCCGTCGTGGCGGGCGGCGCGCATCGATCCGGCGGAGGCGCTGCGCTATGAGTAAGCGCGTGCTCGCCCTGGGCGGCGTGGTGCGCACCTTCCAGCAGGGGCGGACGACCCTGGAGGTGCTGCGCGGCGTCGATCTGGAGCTGCGCGAAGGCGAGATCGTGGCCCTGGTCGGACCGTCCGGGGCCGGCAAGTCGACGCTTCTCCATATCGCCGGACTCCTGGAGAAACCCGACGCGGGCGAGGTGTCGGTCTGCGGCGAATCCAGCCGCATCTTCG
>JACZUY010000167.1 GCA_022572945.1 Pseudomonadota bacterium | reverse complement strand
ATCGCAATCACAATTGCGGGTAGTACACTATCGAAGAACAACTCATCTTGATTCACGTAATAGGGCAACAAACATACGTAAACGGCGACGAGAACCGGATGAAACGGAATACTGCCATACAGAGTCTTAAGCGAATTTTGTGCTTTGTTTCTAATTAAGCCAGCCATTTCATAAATGCCCCGTAAAGGCGTAAAAGATGCTTTGCAGCCGAGTTTGACCTGCATTTCAAGCGCTGCCACTCATTAACGGACATCCCCCAGATGGGCATCCACTCGCGAGGATGATGCCCACTGTAGGACCGTCTGACAAGCATGCGGTGGCGCTGGTGCCGGCATGGAGGCGCAAACCCGGCGTTGAGGCCGAGATCAAGCGGATTTGGTGAGGTATCTGCGGCATTTTGGCGAAGTGCCAGTGTTCGCGCTGGCGTGCGCGCCGCTCGCACATCACGATCGGTACGCCCTGGGCCGGTCACGGCGGATGCTCGACCGGTCGCAGCCCGGCGATGGCAGCGAGCATCTCCTTCCACAGCCGGCAGGAGACCGCGACCTCGGCCAACTGGAAGGTGATCGATCGAGCATGCCGAACCACCTTCGCGCCGATCTTGATCAGCCGCTCGCGAAGGCTGGTCAAGGACCAGTGCGCGATCTCGGGCGGCAACGCGAGCGTGCGAAGAAAGTTGCCGAGATTGTAAGCGAGCGCGTGAAGCTGCAGGCGGACGGCGTTGGCCGCGAATGATCGGCACGACAGCCTCGTCCAGCGGATCGCGTACTTGCCTTCCTTGATCCACTGTTCGGCCGTGGCGCGGCGATTGTAGAAGTCGAACACCCGCTCGGCTGGCACGCTGAGATTGGTGATCAGGAACCCGACCTGCGGCAGCAGCTCGCCAGGGTGCCATTCGACCTTGGCCACGACCCGACGGCCGGTATCCCAGCTCTCCGCACGATAGCTGAAGCTCGCGAAATGGCGCTCGACGGACAGGGACGGGCGGCCCGGCCGGCGCTTCAGCAGGTGGCCGATCTTCGCGCCGAGGACTAGGTTGGCCGGCAGCCGGATGGCGTAGCCGAACCGTTCCTGTTCCAGAAACGCGTACATGTCGGGACGGGCGAAGGCCGCGTCGGCCCGGAGATACCGCCGCCACAGGGGCTGCCATCGGTAACGCTCGATGACCGGCGCCAAGACATCGCGCCAACCGTTCGCACTCGCGACGTTGCCGGGCCGCAGCGCGCAGCGTTCGAGATCGCCGTCCTGGTTGAACACGAAGATCGGGTGGTAGCAGACGCAGCCGAAATAACCGTTGTACGCGGCGCCCTCCTGGTCGCCGTGGACCGGGCTCTCGGAACTGTCGATGTCGAGGATCAGCGTCGGCGATCGGCGCCGAGCCTGAACCCGGTTGATCCACGCTCCGTTCAAGTTCACCAACGCCGCGAGGTTCCGCTCATCGGGCAGAATGCCGGTCTCGAAGCGGCCCATCTCACTCTCGCTTGCCGCGGCGCGATCGTCGGCGCCACGACCGACAATGCTGCGCATGACCGGATCGCGCGACAACCGATCGGCGTCGTTCACGTCCTCATAACCGGCCAGGCGCCCGAACACCGACTGCCGGAACAGGGCGAGCAGGGTGTGTTGCGTATTCCGGCCCGTACGCCTGTCGCGCAATTCCCAACTCGCCATCTCGGTCAGGCCGAGGGCCGCATCCAGCTCTCGAAAGAGTAGCAGCCCGCCGTTGGAGCTGAGCTTGGTGCCGTGGAAATCGAGCTTGATCCGCCCGTCGAAATTCAGCCGGAGAGCCTCGCTCTTCGACTCACCCGCAAGATGACTGAACGGCACTGCCATTGACATAGCCCATCTCATTGATTCCAATGGCAAAATTTGAATCGATCAGGCCGAGAAAGTCAACCTATCTGGGGGATGCGGGATTATACCAAAGGCGCTTGATTGTGACTCTTTTGGGGATTCCCATTTGAAGCATGAGAACGCCGGAGCAATAATCCCTCACTGAAGCGGCCGGAATGTCTGGTTGCGCCGGAGTAAAAATCCGTCAGCGATAGCCTTTTGCGGATTGATGCGAAGGGCGGGGGATGAAGCGAGTGGAACTGTATGCGCGGGTGCGCCACGCGGTGATGATAGATGGTCTGAGCCAGCGGGAAGCGGCTCGTTGCTTTGGGATCGATCCGCGCACGGTCAAGAAGATGCTGAGCTATTCGGTCCCGCCGGGTTATGTCCGTTTAATATCCTGGCGCGGTACAGCCGTTTCTCGGATTGAGGTCGCGGAGCGAAACGCGGCGCCAGTCAAACCAGGCGGTCGCCGGCGGCGGTGGTCCGGTGCATACGCCGGACCTGGAACTCGTCGTAGTCGTAAACCGCGTAGTGCATGGTGCAGCGATTGTCCCACAGGACCAGATCGCCCTGGCGCCAGCGGTCCCCACCCCATCCGCCATCGTGCCTCGTGCGCCGCGCTTACCCCCAGGACCAGAACTCCATGCCCTCGTCCATGAGGCGGTGGGCGAGGACCATCTTGTGGACCTCGGAGGCGCCGTCGACGAGCCGCGCCTGGCGGGCGTAGCGGTACATCCACTCGAGCGGCAGGTCCTTCGAGTAGCCGCGCGCGCCGCACAGCTGGATCGCGGTGTCGACCGCCTTGTGCAGCACATCGGCGACGTGGACCTTGGCCATCGACACCTCCTTGCGCGCGAAGCCGCCCTGATCGAGCTTCCACGCGGCGTGCATGGTCAGGAGGCGGCCGACGGCGATCTCCATCGCCGCCTCGCCGAGCATCCACTGCACGCCCTCGTGCTCGGCGAGCGTTTTGCCGAAGCTCTCGCGCTCGCGCACGTAACTCAGCGCGATGTCGAGCGCGCGCTTGGCCAGCCCGAGCCAGCGCATGCAATGGGTGAGCCGCGCCGGGCCGAGGCGGATCTGCGTCACCTTGAGCCCGTCGCCGACCTCGAGCAGGCGGTTCTCGTCGGGAATCTCGAGCCCGTCGAAGTTTAGCTCGCAGTGGCCGCCGTGCTCCTCGGGGCCCATGATCGGGATGCGCCGCACGATCTCCCACCCCGGCTGGTCGGCGTCGAACAGGAACGCCGTGAGGCCCTTGCGCGCATCGTCCGAGGTGCGCGCGACGAGGATGAAGTGCCGGGCCACGCCGGCGCCGGTGATGAACCACTTGCGGCCATGCACCACCCAGCCGTCGCCGCGCTTCTCGGCGGTGGTGAGCATCATCCCCGGGTCGGAGCCGCCGCCCGGCGCCGGCTCGGTCATGACGAAGGCCGAGCGCACCGCGCCGTCGATGATCGGCTGCAGCCAGCGCTCCTTCTGGGCCTCGGTCCCGCATCTCTCGAGCAGCATCATGTTGCCGTCGTCGGGCGCCGCGGCGTTGAACACCACGGGCCCGAAGATCGAGCGGTTCATCTCCTCGTAGCACGCGGCGAGGCCGACCATGCCGAACCCCCGGCCGCCGCGCGCCTCGGGCATGTGGAGCGCCCACAGGCCGGCGTCCTTGGCCTTGGCGCGCAGCTCCGCGAGCGGGCCTTCGGCGATGTTCTCGTGCGAATCGAACGAGGCGGCGTCGGATTCGCGCGGCAGGATCTCGTCGGCGACGAACGCGGCGATGCGCCGCCGGGTCTCTTCGATCTCCGGAGACAGATTGAAGTCCATCGGAAAGAACCACCCTTATCTATCTGTTTTGATGTCGTTCTATACGAGGCTGAAACCGCCGTCGATCGTGGTCACGGCGCCGGTCATGTAGCGCGAGGCGTCGGAGGCCAGCAGCAACAGCAACCCGTCGATGTCGGACGGTTCGCCCACGCGGCGTTGCGGAATCCGTTTGATCAGGCGCCGCCCCTCCGCGCCGGCGAGGAACTCGCGGTTCATGTCGGTCTCGATATAGCCCGGCGCGATCGCGTTGACGCGAATGTCGTGCGGCGCGAGCTCGATCGCGAGCGCGCGCGTGAGCTGGATCAGCCCGGCCTTCGACGCACAGTACGCGACGAGCTGTTTCACCGCCACCAGGCCCGCCACCGAGGCGATATTGATGATCGATCCGCCGTGGCCGAGCCGCACCATGTGGCGCGCGACCTCCCGCGCGACCAGCCACGCGCCCTTGAGGTTGGTGTCCAGCACCCTGTCCCACGCGGCCTCGTCGAGATCGAGCGCCGGCGCGACCTCGGCCACGCCCGCGTTGTTGACGAGGATAGTGATCGGTCCGAGCTCGGTCTCGGCGGTGCGAACCGCGTCGTGCACCGCCCCGGCGTCGGTCACGTCGACTCCGAGCGCGAGCGCGCGGCCGTCGAAGCCCTCAATCTCGGCAACCAGCTCGTCGAGCCTGTCGAGCCGCCGCGCCCCCGCGGCGACCTTGGCGCCGGCGCGCGCCAGCGTGACCGCGAAGTGGCGGCCAAGCCCCGACGACGCGCCGGTGACCAGCGCGACCTTTCCTTCGAGGTAAAACGGAGTGCCCATGACCACCGCGTACGCGTATCCCCCACACCGCTGGCGCGGCATCACGCCCCTTCATAAGCGCCTTGCCGTGGGCCATCAACTCCCGGCGCGCGCCGTGGTTAACCGATTCTTAATCCGATCGCACCTACGGTGGAGGGCCGCCACACGGGACCGGGTGACGATGGGCTGCCACGCAAACATCATAGTCGTCGATTACGACCACGGCGCGGCGCCGTTCGACGGACTCGAGCCCGGCGACAGCGCCGAATCGCTGATCGCGCGGGCGCGCGACAACCTGGCCTGAACGACAAGGCCATACGCAATGTCACAAATCTTGTGACATTTCGGCGTTCAATCGCCACGCAGGCTTCGCCGCATAAGCGGCGGCCCGCAGTCGCGGGCTCCGGATTTCAATCTGATCCAATCATTTGAAATCCGGTATTAGGCCCAATTATTATGGGAGAGTGTGGCGTGTCTCGCGAGGCTTTGGCCCGGACGCGTGTTCGGCTACACTCGCCCGGTGCGAATCGAGATCGTGTCCGACGTCATCTGCCCCTGGTGCTTCATCGGCAAGCGCCGGCTCGAACGCGCGCTGGCGGCGCGCCCCGGGCTCGACGTCGAGACGACGTGGCGCCCGTTCCAACTCAATCCCGATATGCCGCCGGAGGGCATGGAGCGACAAAGCTACCTGGCCGCCAAGTTCGGCTCCGCCGACCGCGCCGCGCAATTATACGCCGAGATCTCCAAGGCCGGCGCGCCCGAAGG
>JACZUY010000166.1 GCA_022572945.1 Pseudomonadota bacterium | reverse complement strand
ATCCCGATGTTGCCGGGAGCCTCAACAACCTCGCCGAGCTGTACCGCGCGCAGGGCCGCTACGAGGCGGCGGAGCCGCTCTACAAGCGCGCGCTGGCAGTCCGGGAGAAGGCGCTCGGGCCGGACCATCCCGATGTCGCCACGAGCCTCAACAACCTCGCCGGGCTGTACCGCCTGCAGGGCCGCTACGAGGCGGCGGAGCCGCTCTACATGCGCTCGCTGGCGATCAAGGAAAAGGCGCTCGGGCCGGACCACGCGGGCGTCGCCGCGAGCCTCAACAACCTCGCCCTGCTGTACGAAAACCAGGGCCGCTACGAGGCGGCGGAGCCGCTCTACAAGCGCGCGCTGGCGATCCGGCAGAAGGCGCTCGGCCCCGACCACCCATCGGTCGCGACCACCCTCAACAACCTCGGCTTGCTGTACAAGAGCCAGGGCCGCTACGAGGCGGCTCTGGGTTATATTCGCCGAGCGAGCGCGATCCACCGGAGCCGCGCCGAACGGGCCGGCGCCGCACGTTCGCTGGGCGCGGTCGTGGAACAGAAAAAAGTGCGCGGCGTCTTCCTGCGCCATGTGTCCCTCGCCGGGCGCGCAATCGCGCGGAAGCCCGAGCAGCGCGCCGAGTTCCTTGCCGAAGCGTTCGAGGCGGGGCAACTCGCCCAGGCGTCCGGGGCCGCCGCCGCCGTGGCCCGCATGGGCGCGCGCTTCGCCGCCGGCGATGACGCTCTGGCAAATACCGTGCGGGCCTACCAGGACGCCGTTGAACAGTGGCAGCGCTTCGATGCACGGCTCGTGAAGGCGGTTAGCGAACTGCCCGAGAAGCGCGATGGCGCGGCGGAGGCGAAGCTTCGCGACGATCTCGCGGCGCTCGACGAGAGGATCGGCGCGCTCGGCGAGCGTCTCGCCGAGGACTTTCCCGAGTTCGTCGAACTCGCCAGCCCAAGGCCGCTCTCCCTCACCGAGACCCAAGACCTTCTCGGCCCCGCCGAGGCGCTGATCACCTACGCGGTTTGGGACCAGAGCACATTTCTTTGGGTCATCCGCCACGACGACGCGGCGTTCCATCGCCTCAACGTCGGCAGGCAGGAGCTTGAAGACGCGGTGACGTTCATCCGAGCCGGGCTCGACCAGACCGGCATTCGCAGCCTGGGCGACATCCAGCGGTTCGACGTTGATGAGGCGTTGGCGCTCTACCAGCAAATCTTCGCCCCCGCCGAGCCGATGCTCGAAGGCGCGCGCCACGTGTTCGTGGTGCCCGACGGCGCGTTGCAAAGCCTGCCGCTCGGCGTGCTCATCACCGAGGAACCCAAGGGCCGGGTGCGAAAGCTTTCGGCCTATCGCAATGTCGAATGGCTGGCGAAGAAGTACGCGATGACCGTATTGCCTTCGGTTTCGTCGCTGCGCGCCTTGCGCCGCTTCGCCAAGGCCACGCTGGCGTCGCGGCCGTTCATCGGCTTCGGCGACCCGGACCTCAAGGGCGATCCTGGAAAGGCCCGGGGCATCGATGTGGCCGCGCTGTTCACGCGCGGCGCGGTGGCCGACGTAGACGCGGTGCGGGAACTTCCCCGGCTTCCCGATACCGCCGATGAGATCATCGCGCTGGCACAGGCTCAGGGGGTCGATGACACGGCGGTCTATTTGCAGGCACGGGCGACCGAGACGCGGGTGCGCTCGATGGACCTCTCCGATTACCGCGTTCTCGCGTTTGCCACCCACGGCCTCGTCGCCGGCGAGTTGAAGGGCGTGGCCGAGCCGGCGCTGGTGCTGACGCCGCCCGAGACGGGGACGGCGGAGGACGACGGGCTGCTGACCGCGAGCGAGATCGCCACCCTCGACCTCGACGCCGACTGGGTGATCCTCTCCGCGTGCAACACCGCCGCCGCCGACGGCACGCCGGGGGCCGAGGGCCTGTCGGGGCTCGCCAAGGCGTTCTTCTACGCCGGGGCGCGGGCGCTGCTGGTCTCGCACTGGTCGGTGAGCTCCGAGGCCGCCGTCGCCATCACCACGACGATGCTGAAGGAAATGGCCGAAAACCCCGATATCGGCCGCGCCGAGGCCTTGCGCCGCTCCATGCTGGCGATGCTGTCTAACGAAGACAAAGACCACTTCGCCCACCCGATGTTCTGGGCGCCGTTCGTCGTCGTCGGCGAGGGCGGGCGCGCCGGCTGAAACCGGCGCGATTCGCGCCACGATTCCCTCACTTCGTTGAACAACCACAGAGGCACAGAGACACAGGGCAATCCGCAATCAGCTTACGGCTGAAAGCTGACGGCTGACGGCTTTCTTAATATTTTTTCCTATGTTTTCAATCTCTTGCGGACGACGCGGCGTCCGGCGAAAGCGCCGGGGCGACGCCGACCATGCTGTCGCGGGTGACGAGGGCGGCGAGTTGCGCCTCGCTCCAGCCCTCGGCGCCCGCGGGCCTGAGCGGCACGACGAGGTAGCGCATGTCGGCGGTGGAGTCGTGCACCCGCACCTCGACGCGCTCGGCGATCGTGGTGCCGAACTCGGCGAGCACGGCGCGCGGCTCGCGCACGACGCGCTTGCGGTAGTTGGCGCTCTTGTACCAGGCCGGCGGCAGGCCGAGCAGCATCCGCGGGTAGCACGAGCACAGCGTGCAGACGACGACGTTGTGGACCTCGGCCGTGTTCTCGACCACCACGAGGCGCGTCGGGCCGATGTCGATGCCGAGCTCGCGCGCGGCGGCGGCGGCGTCGGCCAGCAATCGCGCCTTGTAGTCGGGGTCGGTCCAGGCGCGGGCGACGACGCGCGCGCCGCCGGCGGGCGAGCGCGCCTCCATCGCCTCGATCGCGCGGCGCTCCTCGTCGGCGGTGAACACGCCCTTCTCGATCAACAGCTCGCGCATGGCGAGGCCGAGGAAGTGGTAATCGCTCGTCGGCTCCGGGTCGTCGGGCCGGGGCGGGCGGTGCTGGTGGGTCTGTTCGGCCATGGCGGCTCGCTTCGGCGTCAGGCGGGGTCGAGCCAGTGCTCGAAGATCTCGATCTCGAGCGTGTCTTGGGGCGACTCGGCATAGTCGGGCCACAGGTCGGTCTGCTCGAGGCGCACGCGGTAGAGCGTCTGGTAGGGTTCGCCGTCCCCGCCGTAGGCGAGCAGCTCGGGCTGGCCGAAGGCGCCGCAGACGCGCTCGATCACGCCGACATGCCCGCGCGCGTAGCGCGGCACGCGATTGTGCACGGTTGGGTCGCGCCCGGCGATGCGCACGCGGTCGCCGGGCGCAAACCGCGCGCTCATTGAGCGCCCTCCCGGCGCGCCCTGATCTCGGCGGCGCGGCGGTCGAGCTCGCCCTCGGTGACGACGCCCTTCTCGACCAAAACGGCGGCGATCGACGCCGCCCAGCGCTCGTAGTAGCTGAGCGTGTCGTAGGCCTCTGGGCCGAGCGATTCGATGCCGCGCCGGAGCTCTGCGGTGTCGATGATGCGGCGAACCTTGTCGCCGAGCAGCACCTGAAGCGCGTCGATGCGCTGCTCCCAGAAGGTGGGCTCGTGCTCGTCGGTGTCGATGGGCCCGCCCGCGAGCCCGCCGAGGTCGTGCGGCGGCCGCTTGCTCTCGTCGCTCATGGCGCCAACTTTCGCCCGTCGCCGGGGCGTTGGCAAGAGTGTTGCGGGTTCAGCCCTCGAGCCCCATCAGCGCGCGGGCGAAGGCGCGGGCCTCGAACGGGCGCAGGTCGTCGACGCCCTCGCCGACGCCGACGGCGAACACCGGCAGGCCGAAGCGCTGCGCCAGCGCCACCAGCACGCCGCCGCGCGCGGTGCCGTCGAGCTTGGTGACGACCAGCCCGGTGACGTCGACCATGCGCCCGAAGGTCTCGACCTGGGCGTGCGCGTTCTGGCCCACCGTGGCGTCGAGCACGAGCACGCAGTCGTGCGGCGCGCCCGGGTCGATCTTGTTGAGCGCCCGGCGGATCTTCTCGAGCTCGGCCATGAGCTCGGCCTTGTTGTGCAGCCGGCCCGCGGTGTCGACGATCAGCGCGTCGGCGGCACGCGCCTGCGCCTCCCTGAGCGCGTCGAACGCGAGCCCGGCGGCGTCCGCGCCCGGGGCGCGCGTAATCACCGGGCAGCCGGCGCGCTCGCCCCACGCCTCGAGCTGCTCGATCGCGGCGGCGCGGAAGGTGTCGCAGGCGGCGAGCATGACGCTCTTTCCCTGGTCGCGCCACGCCTTGGCGAGCTTGCCGATGGTCGTCGTCTTGCCGGTGCCGTTGACGCCGACGACGAGCACCACGTGCGGCCGGTGCGCGGCGTCGAGCGCGAGCGGCCGGGCGACGGGCTCGAGGATTGCGGCGATGGTCCCGGCGAGCGCGGCGCGCACCGCGTCCGGACTCACCTGCTTGTCGAATCGCTCCTTGGCGAGCGCCTGGGTCAGCTCGGCGGCGGGCTGGACGCCGAGGTCGGCGGTAATCAGCAGCTCCTCGAGCGCCTCGAGCGCGTCGTCGTCGAGCCGGCGCTTGGTGAGGATCGCGCCGATGCCGTCCGCGAGCCGCGACGACGAGCGCCCGAGCCCGGCCTTGAGCCGGACGAGCCAACCGGTTTGCTGCGGCGGCGCCTCCGCCGCCATCACGCCGCGCGGCGCGCCAGCGGCCGGCCGGTGAGCGTGTCGCCGTCGACGCCGCTGACCTCGGCCGCGACCAGCGAACCGGGCGCATGGTCGCCGGGCAGCCGCACCGCGGCGAACTGCTCGCTGCGGCCCGCGCCGTCGCGCTCGATCAGCACCTCGACGGTGCGCCCGACGCACGACGCGAGAAACGCCCGCAAGGCGGTCGCGCCCGCCGCGCGCAGCCGCGCCGCGCGCTCCTTGCGCACCGCCTTGGAAAGCTGCGGCATGCGCGCGGCCGGGGTCCCCCGCCGCGCCGAGAAAGGAAAGACGTGCAGGTACACGAGCCCCGCCTCCTCCACCAGGTCGAGCGTGCGCGCGAACATCGCCTCGGTCTCGGTCGGGAAGCCGGCGATGAGGTCGGCGCCGAACGCGACCTCGGGGCGCAGCGCCCGCACGGTCTCGCAGAAGGCGATCGCCTGGGCGCGGCTGTGGCGGCGCTTCATGCGCTTGAGCACCATGTCGTCGCCGGCCTGGAGGCTGAGGTGAAGGTGCGGCATCAGCCGCGGCTCGTCGGCGATCAGCCGCAGCAGCGCGTCGTCGACCTCGGCGACGTCGATCGACGATAGCCGCAGGCGCGCAAGCTCGGGCACCGCGTCGAGCAGCCGGCGCACCAC
>JACZUY010000165.1 GCA_022572945.1 Pseudomonadota bacterium | reverse complement strand
CGCCGCCCGTTGAATCGGTTTCAGTCAGCCGGTCGGCCGTGATATGGGAACGAATGGCTTTCTCGACGCGGCCCGCGACGGGAAAGGCCCGGGGATATTGGCCAACGAAAGCGTTATTCGTTCACCTTTACCCAAGTCAAAGGTGAACTGCGTTCAATCGCCACGCGGGCTTCCGCCGCATGAGCGGCGGCCCGCAGTCGCGGGCTAGGGCGTAATCCGAACGGAATCGTTCGGAGTACGCTCCAGACAACAAGAACGAACGCCTCGAGGAGGTGAGACCGTGACCAGGATCGACATTCAGTTCACCCGGTTTTCGGCTTTTTATTCACCGCTCATTTCAACCATGTCGGGCGGGTTTCTGAAGCACGAGGGGCTCGAGCACGATTGGTCGATCTCGCCCCCGGGCGAGTCGGCCATCGCCGCGTTGCTCGACGGTTCCGCGCATGTGGCGCAATCGGCCTTGAGCCAGGGCCTGAGCTCGCTGGCCAGGGGGGAGACGCCCGCCGCCGTACACTTTGCCCAGATCAACGAGAAGGACGGTTTCTTCATCACCGGGCGCGAACCGGACGCGGCGTTCACCTGGAACAGGTTGGAAGGGGCGGACGTCCTGGTCGACCACGGCGGCCAACCCTTGGCGATGTTCAAGTATGCCTGCCACAAGGCGGGAATCGATTACGACAGGATCAACGCCATCGACGCCGGCAACGCCGCCGCAATGGACGCGGCGTTTCGGGCGGGCGAGGCGCCTTACATCCACCAGCAGGGCCCGGCCCCGCAGCAGCTCGAGGCCGAGGGTGTCGGGCATGTGGTCGCGCGCGTCGGCGACCCGATCGGGCCGTGCGGATTCTCGAGCCTCGCCGCGACGCGCGAATGGCTCGGAACCGACATGGCCGCGGCGTTCATGCGTGCCTACACGAAGACCCGCGCCTATATCAACGAGACGCCCGCCGCCGAGATCGCCAGCGCCGAGGCGGATTTCTTCCCCGACGTGGACCAGGGCGTGCTGGCGAGCTCCATCGCCGCGTATCAGGACCTTGGATGCTGGTCCCCGCACGTGGAGATCACCCGGCCCGCGTTCGAGGTCACCCAGGACGTGTTCGAATACATCGGCCGGCTGAAACAGCGCTATCGGTACGAACAGGTTTGCGCCGACCCCCCGGCGACCGGCTGACGCGAACGCAAAGCAATTTCGCTTCATCTTTGCTCGAGTCAAAGGCGAACCGCGGTCAATCGGCACGCGGCCCAAATCTTGCGTCGGCCAGACCTGGTCGCATAAGCGGCGGAGCACGGTCGCGCGGGCCGGCGGTCATTATCGGTCGATGCGAACGACCGCCGGTATGAATCGATTCATCGGTCTGCCGCGCGTTATAGGTGTATACACACCCATTCGACGTGACGGCCGGGGCGTGGCAGGGCGCGTTGGCGCAATACCGGCGAGCCCATGAACCGATCCTTCGGGTCCCGAGGCAAGCGCGACCGTGCGCCGCACTTGACGAGCGGGGAAGCGGGCGTGGCGCCTGACCGCAGCCGCCACGTCGCTTCATCGGTTCATCCGCGATTTATAGGTGTATATACACCGAATCGGCGCGTCGGTCGGCGCGACGGCTGGCAGGTTGAGCGTTGCGCAAGTGTGATTCCGGCGAGCCCATGAACCGATCCTTCGGATCCCGAGGCAAGCGCGACCGTGCGCCGCGCCTTGACGAGCGGGGAAGCGGGCGTGGCGCCTGACCGTAGCCGCCACGTGGCCTCATCAGTCCACCTGCAAGTGATGGGTGTATATACACGCATCGTGCGTGCCGACCGGCGCGGCGCCGGGCGTGCGGGGACCACACCGGGAGACGCCTAACGCGATTTCCGTTCACCTGTGCCTGGCAAAGGTACCCTGCGTTCAATCGCCACGGAGGGGCCGAGTCCATTCACCAATCCGCCGCCCATGACAGGTGTATATACACCCATCATGGGCGGCGGACGGCCCGGCGCGGGGGCGCGGGTACGATGCCGGCGTTCCCCTAAAGCACGTCGCCCATCAGGTCCACAGGCCCGCCGGCGTTCGGGTCGGCGATCGCGCGCCAGACCTTCTCGGGCGTCAGCGGCATGTCGATGTGCCGGACGCCGTCGTCCTTCAGCGCGTCGAGCACCGCGTTGACCACCGCCGGGAGCGAGCCGACGCAGCCGGCCTCGCCGGCGCCCTTGACGCCGAGGGGGTTCTTCGCGGTCGGCGCGCCCTGGTAGTACTCGATGACCATGTTCGGCACGCCGTCGGCGCGGGGCAGGCCGTAGTCCATCAGCGAGGCGGTGATCAGCTGCCCGCTGTCTTCGTCGTAGACGATCTCCTCGCTGAGCGCTTGGCCGATCCCCTGCGCGATGCCGCCCATGACCTGGCCGTCGGCGAGCAGCGGGTTGATGATGGTGCCGAAGTCGTCGACCACCCAATATCCGACGACCTCGACGAACCCCGTCTCCGGGTCGACCTCGACCGCGGCCGCGTGGCAGCCGTTGGGGACCGAGACCTCGCCCCGCTCGAAGGTGGCGCCCGTATCGAGGCAGCCCGGCGACAGGTTGCCGGGCAGGAGCTTGGGGTCGAACGACGCCTCGATAACCTCGGCCATGGAAACCGAAGCGCCGGAGCCCCGGAACACGCCCGCCGCGAACGCCACGTCGTCGGTGCGGGATTGCAGCAGATGCGCCGCCACGGCCTTCGCTTTTCCGATCACCTCGTCGGCCGCCTGGGCGACGGCGTTGCCGCCGATCTCGAGCCCCCGCGATCCGCCGTGCCCGCCGCCGATCGGCGTCTTCTCGGTGTCGCCCTGGTGATACTCGATGCGCTCGAAGTCCACGCCCAGGCGGGCCGCCAGCAGCTGCGCCATCGACGTCTCGTGTCCCATGCCCGTGGACTGGCTGCCGACCGATAGCGAGATGGCGCCGCCCGCGCGGAAGCCGACGCCGGCGTATTCCCTTGGCCCGCCTCCCGTGCACTCGAGATAGGGGGCGACGGCGAAGCCGAAGCGGCGCCCCCGCCGGCGCGCTGATCCGGCCCGCTCCGCCAAGCCCGCCTGGTCCGCCAGCCCGAGTGTGCGCTCGAAGACCCTGGGGAAGTCGCCGCAATCCACGTTGAGGCCCATCGGCGTCGTGTGGGGCAGCATGTCGGGCGGCATCAGGTTCTTGCGGCGAAGCTCGACCGGGTCGAACCCCAGCTTGCGCGCGGCGAACTCGATGATGCGCTCGATCTGGAAGGTGGCCTCCGGCCGGCCGGCGCCCCGGTAGGGGTCCATGGGCGCGGTGTTGGTGAACACCGCCCGGCCTCGATAGTAGATCGCCGGGAAGTCGTAGGGGCCGCCCTGGGTGCGGGCGGAACCCGCCGTCGGCGTGAACGGCCCCACCGTCCAGCAATAGGCGCCGATGCCGCCGACCGTCTCGGTCCGAAGCGCCAGGAACCTGCCGTCCCCGTCGAGGGCGAGTTGAACGCGGCTCGTCTGGCCGCGTCCATGGGTGTCGGAGAGGAAGCTCTCGATGCGGCTGTTGATCCATTTGACCGGGCGGTTGAGCTTGCGCGCCGCGTAGAGCGCCATGGGCGATTCGGGATAGGCGGAGTTCTTGGCGCCGAAGCCGCCGCCCACGTCGGGGGCGATGTGGTGCAACCTGTCCTTGTCGATCTTCAGCACGTTCTCGGCGAAGGTGGCGGCGTTCGCGTGGACGTTCTGGGTCGCGTTGTAGAGCGTGAAGGTTTCGGTTTCCGGATCGTAGCTGGCGACGCAACCGCGGGGCTCGATGGGGACGGCGGTGACCCGGTTGTTGACCAGGTCCAGCGTCACCACATGCGCCGCCTTGCCGAACGCGGCGTCCACGGCTCGCTCGTCGCCGAGCTCGAAATCGAGGCACAAATTGGCGGGGATGTCGTCCCATATCCGTGGCGCGCCGGGCTTCAACGCGGCGACCCCGTCGACCACGGCGGGCAGCTCGTCGTAATCGACGACGATCAGGTCGCGGGCCTCGATCGCGGCCGCTTCGGTCTCGGCGACGACGAAGGCCACGGGCTCGCCGACGTAACGGACCCGGTCGATGGCGAAGCAATGGCGCGGTGGCTCGTGCAGCTCCGAGCCGTCGCGGTTCTTGCGCACGCCGGATTTGGTCGGCATCGGACCGAAGCCCTCGGCGATCCAGTCCCGGCCGGTGACGATGAGCAGCACCCCCGGCGCCTCCAGTGCGTCGGCGACGTCGATCGAATTGATGACCGCATGGGCGTGGGACGAGCGCAGCACCACGCCCCGGGCCTGGCCCTCCATGTCGATATCGTCGATGTAGCGGCCGCGGCCGGTCAGGAAGCGGAAATCCTCCTGGCGGCGCACGGCCTGGCCGATCTCGACGCGCGTCATGATCCGTCCGCACCGCCGGGCACGCGGCCACGGTGACTTTCGATCCGTCCGTCGACGACCCGCCGGCGCGTAACTGGCGTGATCAGCGTCCCCTCCCCGCTCTTCCCCGTAAGGCGCATGCGACTCTCCGTTCCCGGTTCGCCCTCGACCGGAAGATTAGCGAACCGCCGCCCAAGAATCCATGCGCGGAAGGATGCCTCGGAATGTCCGGGATGACAATTCACTCATCGCCCATCGCCGTGCTACTCTGCCGCCGTCGCTGGATTGGACTGGGGCCACAATGCGACGCCTGGTTCTCATCGCCGCGCTGGTTGTCGGTGTGGCCGCGCCGACCGGGGCGGGTATTGCCGTGCCGGTCGATGGGCGCGGCGATTTCGCGCGCCGAGCGTGGGGTCCGTTCGCCGAACCGGGAGCCGCCGAAGCCCGGATCGGGCTCGCGGCGCTTGACCGCCGTGGGCCGCGCTTGGCGGAAAGCCGCGACGAAGCCAAGGCGCGGTATCGACACGCCGCCCATCAGGGCGACACGCGGTTCGATCTCGACGCGATCGAGCGCGAGCCGCCGCCCGCCGGGATACTACACGAATTCGCACATAGGCGTCCACTCCCACAAATAATTGCACGTATATGTGAGGAATTCGTAAGGACAAGCTATTAATGCCGATTTGCGCCGCAGGCGGGTCTGCCACTTAGAATTCGCGGCATCCTGCCTACCGGGGGCGATTCACGCCCGCACCCGGCCGCAAATGCACCAATCCCCATGTCGTCCAGAGAATCTGGCCCGCCTAGTCGGCGAGGGTCTTTGGCCATCGGCGGTCCCTGTCCGCCACCCGGGCAGGGACCTACGACGGCGGCAGAGAATGTGCGGGCGTGCCTACCCTGCCTAGACCCGCAACTCC
>JACZUY010000164.1 GCA_022572945.1 Pseudomonadota bacterium | reverse complement strand
GGCGCCGGCCATCGCTTGCAACACGCGGACCACGCCCCTAACCGGCACCAGACGAAGGCAAACCGAAGCGCGCCATCACTCGTCTTCGAGCCTTGCCTTGAGGTGGGACAACAAGGGGTAGAGGCCGGCGAACAGCGCGATCAGGAACCCGTAGCCGCCCTCGCGGTATCCCTTGCGCCTCACATAGCACTTGAAAAAGCGCGAGAACAGCCGCCTGACGTTGTTCGCCAGCGTGCCGACCTCGCCGCTATCGCGCAAATCCCGGGCGCGCATGGTGCTGTAACGGTCGAGCCGGTGGATCATGTCGGAAATGTCGCGGTCGACGTAATGCAGCATCGGCGTCGTCAGCCAGCGCCGTTCGCCGGTCAGCTCGACCCGCGGGTGAATGCGCTGGCCGCCCCAACACTTGGCGCCGCGCGAGAACAGCCGCGCGGTCGCCGAAACCCCCCACGAGGCGCCCCAGCCGTAACGCACGAGCCGGTCGCCGATATAGTTGTCGTAGGGAATGAGGAAATGGCCCGGCGCCGCGTCCGTGATCGCCGCGCGGATTTCGGCGGCGAGCGCGGGCGTCACCCGCTCGTCGGCGTCGACCTCGAGAATCCAGTCGCCGCCGCACGCGTCGATCCCGGCGTGGCGGCGCGGCCCCTCGATCTCCCACGCGCCCTCGATCGTGCGCTCGGTGAAGCGCGCCGCGACATCGCGCGACCCATCGGTGCAACGGTCGAGGACGACGACGATCTCGTCGGCGAACGCCAGCGTCTCGAGGCAATCGGCGAGCTGGCGCTCCTCGTTATGGGCGACGACCAGCGCCGAAAGGCGGGGCGCGGTCATCCCGGCCCGCCCAGGCAGCGTCGCCAAAGCTCGGTCGCCGCGTCCTCGACCGCGTCGACGCTGAGGCTGTCCATCAACGTCCCGGTCGTGCGGTGGTCGTAGTCGGGCGGAAACAGCATTTCGTATGGCACCGCCGTTTTCACGACGGCGGTGTTCGGGCCCCACGGCGCGTAAATCTCGGCGCGGCTCGGGCCGAACAGGCCGAGCGTCGGCGCCCCCGCCGCCGCGGCGATGTGCATGAGCCCCGAATCGTTGCCGATGTAGAGCGCGCAGCGGCGCAATACCGCGGCCGCGGTCAGCAGATCGACCGTGCCGACGAGATCGATCCGCCGCTCGGCGGGAATGGCGTCGAGCACGGGCTGGGCGATCGGCCGCTCCCCGGCGGCGCCGAACACAGCGACCCGGGCGCCCGCGAGGATTCCTTCCGGCGCGGTCAGACGTTCGACGAGCTCGATGAAGCTCTCGCCGGGCCAGATCTTGCCGGGCCAGTTCGCGGTCGGGCCGAGGCCGAGCACCGGGCCATCCTCGGGCACCAGCCGGGCCGCTTCGGCCTCGTGCTCGGGCGCCGTCCACACGCGCGGCGCCGGCGGTTCCCGAAGCCCCAGCGCGTTGGCGAGCGCATACAGGCGGTGCCGGTTGCCGGTCTCGCCCCAATAGACGCGGCGGCGGCGGGCAGGCAGGAAATAGGCCACCACCGACCCCCTGAGGTCGACCACCAGGCCCCAACCCCACCACACGCGGATGCATCGGCGCCACAGATCGAACCAGTGCAGCCCCCACTTGCGCTTCGTCATGGTGATGCGCTGCTCGATGTTGGGCACGGCATCGAACAGCGGCGCCGCGTCGGGTCCGCAGGCGAGCGTGATGCGGGCCCCCGGATACCTTTCGATGAGGTGGGCGAGGAGGCCGGTCGACAGCACCGCGTCGCCGATCCGGGTCGAGGTGACGAACAGGATCCTCACCGCAACAGCGCCTCGAACTCCGCCGCCGCCGCGTCCCAGCTCCGCTCGCGCTGGAGACGCCGGGCGTCGGCGCTGCGCCCTTGGAAGATGTCGTCGTCGCCGAGCAGCAGCAGCGCGCAACTGACGAACGCCTCGTCGTCGGGGACCAGGAAGCCGGTTTCGCTGTCACGGATGCGCTCCGCGGCGGCGGCGAAGCGACGCGACACCGCCGGAAGTCCCGCGGCCTGCGATTCGGCGAGCGTGGCGCAGTACACCTCGTTGTCGCCGCCGGGGTGGAGGTAGACCCGCGCCGCGCGGTAGGCCTCGGCCATGTCGGGGTCGGCGCGCGGGCGCTGGATCACCACCCCCTCGCCGCCGAGCGCGACCGCGCGGTCGTAGACCGGCTTGAGCGGCTCGGGCACGTCGCCGCCGAGCGTCCCCTTGTCGAGCGTGGCGGAATAGACGTGCAGCTCGGCTTCGGGCGCCCGCGGCCTGAGTTGCGCGCTCCACAGATCGAGCAGCCACCCGAGACCGAGGCGGGGATGGACGGTGACGATCGCGCGCGGCGGGTGCGCCGGGGCCATGGCGTCGGCGTCGAGGTAGTCGGGCCGGACCCCGGGCTCGATGACCACCGCCCGGTCGGCGAAGGCCGGGGGGCAGGTGGCGCGGTGCGCCGGCCCACAGAACACCAGCGCGACCTCGCCGTGGCGTTCGAGGATCGCCTTGTTCAGACCCTTCTCGAGATAGCCGCCGGGGCTCGCGAGCCACAGGATTCGCCGCCCCGCCTCGACCGGAAAGTCGAGCAGCGCCGGCTTGCGGTAGGCGATGAGGACATCGCAGGCCTCGGGCCTCGGCGCGTCCCACGGCTGCCATGTCACGCCTTCGGCGGTGATGGCGAAGTCGCAGCGGTTGATCGCCCGGACCGCGTGCCCGCGCCGCCGCAACGCCGCCGGCAGGCTGGCGAACGCCTTCTCGACCCCGCCCAGGGGTTGGCTCGAAGGGGTATAGCCGTCGAAGGGAAGCGAGTCGTCGACCAGGAGAACATCCATCGGCCGAGGTTATACGCAATCCCGCTTCGGCTTGCCAAGCGTCGTCGCCCGTGGTTAAGGGGATGCGCAGGAACCTTGCTTGTCGCCTCTCGAGACCCCAATTCGGAAGGGAACCCCGGCAAGCGGCGGCTCAATGGGCAAAGCCATGAAATACATCGTCCTCGACGACCGCGGCCTGCTCGCCGTCGGCGGCGCCGAGGCGCGGCCCTTCCTGCAGGGGCTGATCTCGAACGACATCGACAAGGTCTCGGCGAAGCGGGCGATCTACGCCACGTTGCTCACGCCGCAAGGCAAGTTCCTGCACGACTTCTTCATCGCCGGGCACGGCGGCGCGCTCATCTTCGACAGCGAGGCCCCGCGTCTCGCCGATCTCGAACGGCGTCTGCTGTTCTACCGCCTGCGCGCCGAGGTGACGATCGAGGACGTGACCGGCCGCTACCTCGTCGCCGCGTTGATTGGCGACGGCGCCGCCGCGGCGCTCGGGCTCGGCGAGGCGGAAGGAGACGCTACAGTGTTCGCCGGCGGGATCGCGTACGCCGACCCGCGGCTCCGCGCCATGGGGGCGCGTGCGGTGCTGCCGCGCGAAGGCGCCGCCGCGGCGCTGGAGGCCGCTGGCTTCGCCTCCGCCCCAGCCGAAGACTACGAGCGCCTGCGCCTCGCGCACGGCATTCCCGACGGCAGCCGCGACATCCCGGTCGACAAGGGGTTCCTGCTCGAGAACGGCATCGACGACCTCGCGGGCGTCGATTTCGACAAGGGGTGCTACGTCGGCCAGGAGCTGACCACGCGCACCAAACACCGCGCCAAGGTGCGCAAGCGGCTTTTCCGCGTCGACGTCGACGGCCCGCTTCCCGCCCCCGGCACGCCGATCATGCTGGGCGAAAAAGAGGCCGGGACCATGCGCTCGGGCCTCGATGGCGTCGGCCTCGCGCTGCTCCGCACCGAACTCGTCGACGCCGCCTCGGGCGAGCCGCTCACCGCCGGCGACGCCCGCCTGACCCCGGTCAAGCCCGAGTGGGCGTCATACTGAGAGGAGCCACGGAGGCGCAGAGAAATTCAAGGAGAAAGCCGTCAGCCGTCAGCTTTCAGCTGTATGCTGATTGCTCTGCGCCTCTGTGGTCCGAAAAATCACATGTTCTGTCTGATGCGCTCGGCGATTCGCGCCGGCGTCGATCTTGTCGGAGGTATTCCGCACATCGAGCGAACGCAGCGCGAGGTCGAAACCGTGCAGCCCTTTGTGGAAGCCCTGCACCATCCCTTCGACCGCAGCGACCGCCGAGCGCGTCAGCTCGTCGGTACGCAGGCGCTCGCGATCGACGTCCGGTTCGGCGCGTTCGCCGCGCGCGATCGCCAACGTCCGGTTCTTCATTTCGTCATACGAAACGATACCGACTCTCAGGATTTTCACCGGCCAACTCCCTTCTCTTCCAACACCGCGTCGACCTCTCTCCAAAAGTCTGCGAGCAGCGTCGCCGCATCCTTATACTCGTAAGGCTTGATCACCCGCAGCCGATGCCGGTGATTTCTCCGCACGGCGCTTTCGCGTCTTCGCCCCGAGGATACGGGGTGAGCGTTGTCGTATCCCACCAGACGCCGACCCGAGCGATCGTGAAGCGTTAGCGAATAACCCAGCCCGTGGGGCCTGTCCGGGCTCACCGGAACCCGACGCACGACGAACTTGACCCAATGCCCGCCCTCGGGGTCGATGACGAGAACCAGCCCGTCGAGGTCGAGAAGCGCATCGAGGCCCGGGTTTCGCCTTGGATGTGGCATCATACACCATGGTTATCAATAAGTGATAACATTTTCCCGATCGACGTCCGGTGTGGAAGGGGTGATTGCCACGGGATATTGGAGGTATTGGGGTCAGGTCTTGCGTTGCCACATTTTGGTAGCGGCCGGCCGATCGGGTGTGGCAATGCAAGACCTGACCCCGATTTTCCAAGTGTCAGATTCGCACCACTAGCAACGATTAACCAAACCCTCAATCATCACATTCAAACTCAATATCATGAAGCCCGTGTGTGCGAACTACCTTATCGATTGTCGCTTTTGCCTCAGCCACCCACTCACCATTTCGAAATGGCGAAGTTGGTGTCCCGTCATCAGTTTCAACTACTAATACTTCAAACGCCAAATCGCTAAGGTTTTTAATCACCGGAATTTGCAATGTTAATTGCGCTTCATTTTCCGGTTCAATTGGGAGTGTCGAATACCTTAATTCAATTATTATTTCTAGCAGTTTGCGATCGCTTAACTCTGGATACATTTTCTTAAATCCGGCGTATTGCACACAAGCCCAATTAGCCGTGCTTGGTATCGCTCCCCGTCTGGCCATGAAACGCGTGAACCAACCCATGACAAAGGTCCCGGAATCAGTGAAAGAAGGCCACGTCGGCCTGACTAGGGGGGTGGCGCGCCCGGCGGGACTCGAACCCACAACATCCTGCTTAGAAGGCAGGTGCTC
>JACZUY010000163.1 GCA_022572945.1 Pseudomonadota bacterium | reverse complement strand
CCGAGATCGCAGAGGGCTTCGGTGAAGGCGGTGCCGAGGTGCGTCCCGCCGCCGGCTGGCCGGCCGCCTGAGCATACGCCCGTGCGCGCCGTTCTGTGCAGCGAGTGGGGGCCGGCCGGGGCGCTCTCCGTCGCCGAGACGCCGGGCCCGACGCCCGGCCCCGGCGAGGTCCGCATCGCCGTCGCCGCGTGCGGGGTAAACTTCGCCGACACCCTGATCATCGCCGGCCAATACCAGGAAAAGCCCGCCTTTCCCTTCAGTCCCGGCATGGAGATCGCCGGCACGGTCGCCGCCTGCGGCGACGGCGTCGAGGCCGTCGCGCCCGGCGACAGGGTGCTCGCGGTGCTCGACTACGGCGGCTTCGCCGAGCAGGCGGTGGCGCGCGCCGGCGACGTGTTCCGGCTGCCCGACGGCATGGATTTCGAAACCGCCGCGGGGTTTCCCGTCGTCTACGGGACCGCTTACGGCGCCTTGAGCTGGCGCGCGAATCTACAGGCCGGAGAGACGCTCCTGGTGCTCGGCGCGGCGGGGGGCGCCGGGCTCGCCGCGGTCGAGGTCGGCAAGGCGATGGGCGCCACCGTGATCGCCGCCGCGGGCGGCGCCGAGAAGCTCGCGCTCGCGCGCGGCCACGGCGCCGATCACGCGATCGACTACCGTTCGCAAGACCTGCGTGCGCGGGTCAAGGAGGTCGCGCCGGCGCGCGGCTGCGACGTGATCTTCGATCCGGTCGGCGGCGACGCCTTCGACGCCGCGTTGCGCTGTGTCGCCTGGGAGGGGCGCATCGTCGTCATCGGCTTCGCCTCGGGCCGCGTGCCGCAGGTGCCGGCCAACATCCTGCTGGTCAAGAACTGCGCCGCGCTGGGGTTCTACTGGGGCTCGTACCGCCGCCGCGACCCGGCGCGCCACCGCGCCGCGTTCGACGCGCTGTTCGGCTGGTACCGCGAGGGCCGGCTGAAACCCCACGTCTCCCACCGCTTCCCGCTCGAGCAGGCGGCCGAGGCGCTCGAGACGCTCGCCGGCCGCAAGTCCACCGGCAAGGTCGTGCTGACGACGGAAACCTGACAAGATCGAGCGAATGACGGGAAGCAGCAACGACGACAAGGTCCGCGCGCAGTACGAGGCGTATCCGTATCCCGAGCGCGACCCGGCCGACGAGGCGCGGCGGCTGATCACCGGCTCGCCGAGCCACATCGACGAGGTCAACCACTACGTCTTCGGCGGCCGGCTTGATTTCGCCCGGCCCCTGCGCGTGCTCGTCGCCGGCGGCGGCACCGGCGACGGGACCATCATGCTCGCGCAGCAGCTCGCCTGGCGCGGGAGCCCGGCCGAGATCGTCTACCTCGACGTCTCGAAGACCGCGATGGAGGTGGCGAGGGCTCGGGCAGAGGCGCGCGGGCTCGAAAACGTCCGCTTCTTGCACGGCTCGCTCCTCGACCTCGCCGCCATCGACCCCGGACCGTTCGACTACATCGACTGCTGCGGCGTGCTCCACCATCTCGACGACCCGCGGGCCGGGCTCGATGTGTTGGCCGGGGCGGTGGCGGAGGGCGGCGGCATCGGCCTGATGCTATACGGCGAGCTCGGGCGCACCGGGGTCTATCAGGTGCAGCGCATGCTGCGCATGATCGCCGGCGACGACGATGATGATCGCGCCCGGCTCGCGCGCGCCCGCCGGCTGTACCGCGCGCTGCCCGAAACCAACTGGCTCAGGCGCAACCCGCATGTCGGCGACCACCTCGATGGCGGCGACGCCGGCCTCTACGACCTCTTGCTGCACGGCCGCGACCGCGCCTACACCGTGCCCGAGATCGCCGCCATGGCCGCCGCCGCGGGCCTCGCGATCACCGGCTTCGTCGAGCCCGCGCTGTACGACCCGGCGAGCTATCATTCGGATGACGAGATCGGGCAGGCCGTCTCAGGGCTATCGTGGATCGAGCGCTGCGCCTTCGCCGAGCTGCTCTCGGGCGCGCTCAAGCGCCACGTCTTCTACGTGGTCAAGAAGGAGCGCGCGGGCGACGCCGTCGCCCGCCCCGACGGCGCGCAGGCCGTCCCCGTGCTGCGCGACGCCGACGGCCCGGCGATGGCGCGCAAACTCGCCAAGGGCGGCCGCATCAAGGCCGACCTCGCGGGCGTCAAGGTCAGCCGCCCGGTGCCGCCCCTGACCGCGGCGATCCTCGCCCACGTCGACGGCGAGCGGGACCTGGGCGAGATTCACCGCCTCGTCGCGCGCCGGCAACCGGGACTCGACTGGATCGCCTTCAAGGCGGCGTTCGACGCGCTCTACGCCGCTCTCAACGCCTTCAACGTCATGCTGATCGCGCGTGCGCCGGGGCGCGGGGGATAATACCAGCGGTCATTACGCGCGTGTGGCGTGGGACACCCGGGCGCGCTAAAGTGATACCAACGAGCCCATGGGCTCGTTGGCAAGCGCGACCGCGCGCCGCGCCCTATGGCGCGTAGCCTGCGTGGCGATTGAACGCAACGGCGAGTCGATTCAACGGCTCGCCGGAATGAGTTCGCCGCAATGTTGGAGCCGAGTATGCAACCGCGCGCCGGGCAACGCAAAGAGGATGAGTCAGTGCGCGACGCCAGTGAGGCTCACGGCGCTGACGACGCGGCCCTTGCCGCGGCGCGAGAAGCCGAGATCGCCGAGCAGCGCGCCGAGACCCGCCCGACGCTGCGCGCCACCGTGCCGGCGCTCGAGGAGCTTCTTTACAAGGAATTGCCGGTCCTCGACCACGGCTTCGTCCGGGTCGTCGACTATCTTGGGGACGACGGCGCGATCGTCCAGTCGGCGCGGGTTTCGTACGGCAAGGGGACGAAGACGGTGAGCAACGACCGCGGCCTGATTCGCTATCTCATGCGCCACAGGCACACCACGCCGTTCGAGATGTGCGAGATCAAGCTGCACGTGAAGCTGCCGATGTTCGTGGCGCGTCAGTGGATCCGCCACCGCACCGCCAACGTCAACGAGTATTCGGCCCGCTATTCGATCCTCGACCACGAGTTTTACGTCCCTGCGTCCCCCGACCTGGCGACGCAGTCGAGCGCAAACCGGCAGGGGCGCGCCGAAGCGTTGTCGGGCGCGGAAGCCGAGCAGACGCTCAATGAGATAACCAGCGAGAGCGATCGCGCCTATGCGCTCTATACCAAGCTGCTCAACGAGACCGCCGCGGGCGACGTCATCGATCCCGAAAGGCTGGGGCTGGCGCGCGAGCTCGCCCGCATGGTGCTTCCGGTCAACTACTACACCCAGTGGTACTGGAAGATCGACCTCTATAACTTGCTGCATTTCCTGAGCTTGCGCGCCGATGCGCACGCCCAGTACGAAATCCGCGCGTACGCCGATGTCCTGTGCGATGTCGTCGCAAAATGGGTCCCGCTGGTCTGGGAGGCGTTCGAGGACTATCGGATGACGGGCGCCAATATTTCCGGTCCCGGGCTCGAGGCGTTGAAAGAAATGCTCGACGAGGCGACGCTCGCGGACCAGGAGAAGCTCGACGAATTGCGCAAACGCAGCGGCATGAGCCCGCGCGAATTCCGCGAGCTGATGGCGACGTTGGGGCGCGGGAGCTAGGGCGTTATACCATCGGTCATCAAGAATGACCGATGGGCGTTCAAACGGCACGCAGCCTTACGCCGCATAAGCGGCGGCCCGCAGTCGCGGGCTGGCGGTCATTATGGTTCAGTCATAATGACCGCTGGTATTACGCCCGTCCCACGCGCCGGCGAACGATCCAACGCGATATCGGGTTACGGCTCTCGCGCGGCGCCTAATGCGCGTCGGCCCAGGTCGCGCCGGCGCCGGTGTCGACAACCAGCGGCACCGAGAGCTGCGCGGCGCCCTCCATGACCCGCCTGGCGACCGCGGCGGTGGCGTCGACCTCGTCGTCGGCGACCTCGAACACGAGCTCGTCGTGCACCTGCAACAGCATGCGCGCCGCGAGCCCCGCGTCTTCGAGCGCCTTCGGGATGCGGATCATGGCGCGCTTGATGATGTCGGCGGCGGCGCCCTGCAACGGCGCGTTGATCGCCGCGCGCTCCATGAAGCCGCGCTTGGCCGGGTTGCGGTCGTTGATCCCCGGCATGTGGCAGCGCCGGCCAAACAGCGTGGTCACGTAACCGTTCTCGCGGCAGAACGTCTTGGTTCGCTCCATGTAGTCGCGGATGCCGGGGTAGCGCTCGAAGTAGGCGTCGATGTACGCGCGCGCCTCCGCCATCTCGATGCCGAGTTGTCGCGCGAGCCCGAACGGGCTGATGCCGTAGATGATGCCGAAGTTGATCGCCTTGGCGCGGCGGCGGATCATCGGGTCGATGCCCTCGACCGCGACGCCGAACACCTGGCTCGCGGTCATGGCGTGGATGTCGAGCCCGTCGCGGAACGCCTGCTTCAGCGACCCGACGTCGGCGACGTGGGCGGCGAGCCGGAGCTCGATCTGCGAGTAATCGGCGGACAACAGCTTGTGCCCGGGCTCGGCGATGAAGGCGCGGCGGATCTTGCGGCCTTCCTCGGTGCGGATCGGGATGTTCTGCAGGTTGGGGTCGGTCGAGGCGAGCCGTCCGGTCGACGCCGCCGCCATCGCGTACGAGGTGTGCACCCGCCCGGTTTGCGCGTTGATCTGCTCGAGCAGCGCGTCGGTGTAGGTGCTCTTGAGCTTGGCGAGCTGGCGCCAGTCGAGCACCCGCGCGGGCAGCTCGTGGCCCTGGGCGGCGAGCGTCTCGAGCACGCCGGCGTCGGTCGAGTACGCCCCCGTCTTGCCCTTCTTGCCGCCCTCGAGACCCATCTCGTCGAACAGCACCTCGCCGAGCTGCTTGGGCGAGCCGACGTTGAAGGGGTGGCCGGCGAGCCGGTGGATGTCTTCCTCGAACGCGGCGATGCGCGTCGCGAAGTCGCGCGACAGCCGCGCCAGCTCGTCGCGGTCGACCTTCACGCCGGCGCGCTCCATCGCCACGAGCACCGGGATCAGCGGCCGCTCGATGGTCTCGTAGACCGTGACCATGCGCTCGGCGACGAGCCTGGGCTTGAGCGCGCGGTGGAGGCGGCCGGTGAGGTCGGCGTCCTCGGCGGCGTATTCGCACGCCTTGTCCAGCGGCACTTGGTCGAAGCTCACCCGCTTCCTGCCGGTGCCGGCGACCGCCTTGTAGGGGATCGGGTCGATGCCCAGGTGGCGGCGCGACAGCTCGTCCATGCCGTGGCCGTGCAGCCCGCCGTCGAGCACGTAGGAGATCAGCATGGTGTCGTCGACCGGCGCGACCGCGACGCCGTAATTCGCCAGCACCTCGATGTCGTACTTGATGTTCTGGCCGATCTTGAGCACGCCCCGATCGGCGAGCAGCGGCTTGAGGAGATCGAGC
>JACZUY010000162.1 GCA_022572945.1 Pseudomonadota bacterium | reverse complement strand
CCTCGCGCCCGGCGAGGCCGCGCCTGGCCGCGGCGGCGAGCGTCGCGCAGGCGCCGCTGCCGCAGGCGCGGGTGATGCCGACGCCGCGCTCCCACACGCGCAGGCGGATGCGGTCCGCGGCGTTCACCTGCGCGATCTCGATGTTGGCGCGCTCGGGGAACATCGCGTGGCGCTCGAGCCCCGGCCCGATGCGCGCGAGGTCGACCGCCTCGGCGTCGGCGACGAAAAACACCGCGTGCGGGTTGCCGACGCTGACCGCGACCGCGGCGCCGAGCTCGGGCACCCCGAGGTCGAGCTCGAGCGTGTCCGCTTCCTCGGCCAGCGGGATGTCGCGCCAGCCGAAGCGCGCCTCGCCCATGTCGACGGTGATCCCGCCGCCGGCGGCGGCGCGGCAGTCGAGCCGCCCGGCGTCGGTCTCGATGACCACCGAATCGGCGCCGTTCTCGGCCATCAGCAGCCGGGCGACGCAGCGCGTCGCGTTGCCGCACGCCGCGGTGACGCTGCCGTCGGCGTTGCGAAAGTGCAAGCGCGCGTCGGCGCCGTCCGCGGGCTCGATGACGACGAGCTGGTCGCAGCCCACGCCGCTGCGCCGGTCGGCGACCGCGCGCACCCAAGCGGGGTTAAGCGAAACGGTCGTCGCGCGCCCGTCGATGACGACGAAGTCGTTGCCGAGCCCGTGCATCTTGATGAAGGGAAGCCCTGCCATGGCGCGCCCTATATGGCGCAGGGCAACCCCCGAGTCCAACGCTTTCACCGGTGCAATATGCGCCGCCGGGTCGAGGTCGGCGAAGCGGATGACGTGCGTGTTCCAGTAGCCGAACGTCGCCGCGTCGGTGAGGTCGAGGTCAGCCACGGGCGAATCCCCCGATCGTCACGCCGAGGCTACGTCGCCGATAAGGCGCGCAACGGCTACAGGCGGCGCGGGATGTGGCGGGCAAGGTGCGCCATCCCGAGCATGATCAGGCCGCTGGTGACGAACACCGCGGGCAGCGCGAAGACCTGGAGAACGAGCGAGAAGATGCCCGGAATCGAGAGCCGCGCGGTGTCGCGGTAGCTCGCATACACGGTCGTCATCTCGGGGCGCTCGCGCGGACGGACGGCGCGCAGGAACGGCACGTTGCCGGCGCCGTCGATCGAGCAGGCGCCGAAGCAGGCGGTAATCAGCAGCGCCACGCTCAGCCACGGTGTGCCGGCCGCCGCGCCGACCGCCAGCGTCAGGAGGCCGGTGGCGGCGTAGCCGCCGACCATCAGGCGGCGGAGGCCGTACCGCCGCCCGATCCAGCCCCAGAATGTGACGACCAGGATCGACGCCGCGCCGGCCGAGACGATGAGCCCGCCGACGTCGGCGCCGAGCCCCGCGGTCACCGCGTAGATCGGGGTGTAGATGAAGAACATGCCCCACCAGCCGCCGCGCCCGACGGCGAGCACCCAGGCGAGCGCCAGCCTGGGCTGCGAGAAGTAGCGGCGGACGAACAAGACGGGGTTCGGCGGCGGCGCGATGGCGCTCGCCAGCATCGGGTTCTCGGTAATCCTCAGGAACCAGAAGTAGCCGAGCTGGGACAGCGCGAAGCCCGCGCTCGTGGCATAGGGCACCCAGACGGCGACGTGGTTGCCGAGATAGACGCCGAGCGCCGGCCCAACCATCCACGCCATTCCGGTGAACAGCATGCGCGTCGGCTCGAAGTGCGTCAGCACCTTGCGCGGGATGTGGTCGAGGACGAAAAGGTTGAGGCAGATCGACACCGCGGCGACGCCGACGAGATGGAGGAAGAGGCCCGCGACGAGCCCGGGCAGGGTGTGGCTGGCGAACAGCGGCGCGGCGGCGGTGATGCACAGCGCCGCCAGGCTCATTACCCACCGCCGGCGCAACCGGCGCACCAGCCAAGGCACGGCGAGGATCCCGCATAACCCCCCCGCGCTGACCGCGAAGTAAAGCACGCTCACCTTCTGCGCGTCGCCCAAAAGCGCGAGCGCCTGCAGCGGCACCACGGCGATCACCACCGACCGGGCGAGCGTCTCGAGCGTGAACAGGACGAGGAACGCCGGGTTGCCCGTGGTCGCGACCGCGCCGAGCCAGATGGGGAAATGGACGTGCCTCACGAAGCCTCGGACCCAGGGTTGCCGCCGCGGCGAGCCTACGTCGGGCGCGGGCCGCGTGCAACGCTCGCCGAGTCGAACGCCGCGCAGGTCGCCAAGATCCGCGGCATCCTCAAGCCGCTGTCGCTCGACATCGCAACGCCCGCCGAGGCCCACGAAATGCTCGACCTCAAGGGTGGCGATATGGTGGGGTTTTGAAACTCGCCGCCCGCTTGACACCCCCCGCCGCCCGCCATACATTCCGCCGCGCTCAAGGCGGCCAGGCCGCTTGAGGCGCACGCCGGCCCGCGCGGGCTGGCGCTTTTTGCATTGGAGAGACCCGAGGGAATGTTCGAGTCCCTGACCAATCGTCTGGGCGAGGTGTTCGATCGCCTCAAGCGCCGCGGCGCGCTTTCGGAGGCCGACGTCGCCGCCGCCCTGCGCGAGGTGCGGATCGCGCTTCTCGAGGCCGACGTCGCGCTGCCGGTGGTCAAGGATTTCATCGCCCGCGTGGGCGAGCGCGCGGTCGGGGCCGAGGTCGTGCGCAGCGTGACCCCGGCGCAGATGGTGGTCAAGATCGTCCACGACGAGCTCACCGCGATGCTCGGCGGCGACTCCGCCGGGATCGACCTCGCCGCCGCCCCGCCGGCGACGATCCTGATGGTCGGCCTGCAGGGCTCGGGCAAGACCACGACCACCGCCAAGCTCGGGCTCAGGCTCGCCAGGAACGACAAGAAGAAGGTGTTGATGGCGTCGCTCGACGTGCGCCGCCCCGCCGCGCAGGAACAGCTCCGCGTGCTCGGCGAGCAGGCCGGCGTCGCCACGCTGCCGGTCTCGGCGATCGAGCAGCCGCTGGCGATCGCCAAACGCGCGCTCGAGACCGGCCGGCTCGAGGGCTACGACGTGGTCCTCCTGGATACCGCCGGCAGGCTGCATATCGACGACGAGATGATGGCCGAGGCGGCCGCGGTGCGCGACGCTACCGATCCGGTCGAGGTGCTGCTCGTCGCCGACGCGCTCACCGGCCAGGACGCGGTGACGCTGGCCAAGGCGTTCGACGAGCGCCTCCGCCTGACCGGCATCGTGCTCACCCGCGTCGACGGCGACGCCCGCGGCGGCGCGGCGCTGAGCATGCGCGCGGTCACCGGCCGGCCGATCAAGCTGATCGGCGTCGGCGAGAAGCTCGACGCGCTCGAGCCGTTTCACCCCGGGCGCATCGCTTCGCGCATCCTCGGCATGGGCGACGTGGTGTCGTTGGTCGAGAAGGCGGCCGAAACCATCGACCGCGACGACGCCGAGAAGCTCGCGCGCAAGATTCGGAAGGGCGGTTTCGACTTCGACGACCTCGCCGGCCAGATCCGCCAGATGCGCCGGATGGGCGGCGTGGAGGGTCTGCTCGGCATGTTGCCCGGGGTCGCCAAGGTCAGGAAGCAGCTCGCCGAGGCCAATGTCGACGAGCGCATGCTGGTCCGCCAGGAGGCGATCATCGGGTCGATGACCAGGGTCGAGCGCCGCAACGCCAGGCTCCTGAACGGCTCGCGCAAGCGCCGCATCGCCGCCGGCGCGGGCGCCACGGTGCAGGACGTCAACCGCCTCATCAAACAGTACAAGGCCGTCAACAACATGATGAAACGCGCGGGCAAACTGGGTAAGAAGGGCCTTATGCGGCACGGCCTGCCCGGGATGCCGCCGGTGGGATCGTTTTGACCCGCCGGTCGGGCGGCGCGCATGACGCCACGCCGGAACCGTTTGCGTTGCACGCAAGGGAAGGACAGACACTTCGATGGCTCTGAGAATTCGACTGGCGCGCGGCGGTGCGAAGAAGCGCCCGTACTACCGCATCGTGGTCGCCGATTCGCGCAGCCCGCGCGACGGCCGCTTCATCGAGCGCATCGGCACGTATAACCCGTTGCTGGCGGGCGACGACCCCAACCGGGTGACGCTCGACGCCGATCGCGCCAGGCACTGGCTCGACCACGGGGCGACGCCTTCCGAGCGCGTCGGGCAGTTCCTCGGGGCGGCCGGGGTGACGCCGATGCCGCCGGTGCGCGTGCGCCCCAACAAGGCGAAACCGAGGGCTCGGACCGTGGAGCGCCTCAAGGCGGCCGAGGAGGCCGCCGCGGCGAAACCGGCGGTCGCGGAAGCGACGCCCGCCGAGAAAGCCGAAGCCGTCGAGGCTCCGGCCGAGGAAACAGCGCCCGAGGCCGCCGGCGAAGCGGCGCCCGCCGAGGAGGCCGAAGCCGCCGAGGCTCCGGCCGGGGAAGCGGCGCCCGAGGCCGCCGGCGAAGCGGCCGGGGAAGCCCCCGCCGAGGAAGCGCCTGCGGCCGAGGCGCCCGAGAAGGCCGATGGCGGAGACGAAACCACACGCTGAGCCGGCGTCGGGCGCCGACCGGGTCTGCGTCGGCGTCATTGCCCGGCCCAAGGGCGTGCGCGGCGCGGTACGCATCACCACCTACACCGCGCGGCCCGAGGACGTGGCCGCCTACGGCCCGGTGTACGCAAACGGCGCGCCGATTTCGCTCGCGGTGCGCGAGGTCGTCAAGCGCGGGGTGGTCGCGGCGATCGAAGGGGTCGAGGACCGCGACGCCGCCGCGGCGCTCGCCGGCACCAGGCTCTATGTGCCGCGCGCCGCGTTGCCCGCGCCGGGCGACGACGAGTTCTACTACGCCGACCTCATCGGGCTCCGGGTCGAGCTTGCCGACGGACGCGCGTTCGGCACGGTCGCCGCGGTCCACAATTTCGGCGCCGGCGACATCATCGAGGTGGCGCGCCCGGACGGCGGCGAGACGGCGATGCTGCGGTTCACCCGCGAGGTGGTGACCGAGGTCGACGTCGCCGGCGGGCGCCTCGTCGTCGCGGCGGACGCCGAGGCGGCCGGGGAAGACGCGGGATGAGCGCGCAAACTCCCGGGCCCCGGTGGCGGGCGACCGTGCTGACGCTGTTTCCGGCGATGTTTCCGGGGCCGCTCGGCCAGTCGCTCGCGGGCAAGGCGCTGGATGCCGGGCTGTGGGCGCTGGAAACGGTGGACATTCGCGCCTTCGCGCGCGATAAACACGGCGCCGTCGACGACGGCGCGTTCGGCGGCGGGCCGGGCATGGTGATGCGGGCGGACGTGCTCGCCGCGGCGATCGATGCGGTCTCGGCCGACGACTCGCCGCGGATATTGTTCTCGCCGCGCGGCCGGCCGCTCGATCAGGAGCGCGTGCGCGCGCTGGCGGCGGCGCCCCGGGTGGTGCTGGTGTGCGGCCGCTACGAGGGCGTCGACGAGCGCGTCATCGAGGCGCGGG
>JACZUY010000015.1 GCA_022572945.1 Pseudomonadota bacterium | reverse complement strand
ACCGGCCAGCCCCGCCACCGGCGTCGCCACGCGCCGCGCGCCGCCGGTGTCGAGCATGGCGCGGCCCGCCGCCGCCATCTTCGCGCGCGAGGGCGCGTCGTCGAGCAGCTCGGCCAGCGCGCCGGCCAGCGACGGCGCCGATACCGCCTCCACCACGCCCAGGTGGCGGGCGGTGGCGAAGCCCTCGAAGGGCCGGTTGAACGCGGCGTGGTCGCGGTCGATGGAGAGAAGCAGCGCCGGGGTGCCCGTCGCGGCGAGTTCATATTTGGTCAGACCGCTGGCCGAGATCGCCACATCGCACCAGGCCATGTGCCGCGCCAGGCTTTCGGGGCGATCCAGCAACGTCACCCGGTGGCGGCTCCGCCGCGCCGCCCCGGCGATGGCGGTCGCGCTGTCGGGGTCGAAGGCGGGGCCGATGGCAATACGAATTTCGAGGCGGCGCTCGTTGAGGCTCTGGGCCGCGTCCAGGGCCTTGACGGTCAACCCGGCCGGGTCGCTGCCGCCGGCGGTGACCAGAACCCGTTCGCCATGGCCGCCGATCTCGCGCGGCGCGGCGGTGAACGCGGCGTAGGCGCGATCGAGAATGAAGAACTCGGGACCCAGCAGCAGCCGCGGCCGGGTCGAGGCGATCGGTTGTTCGGTCGCGGCGGCGTAAGGGATGACCGCCAGATCGACGGGTAAATCGTGGCGCCCCACCAGGCATTGGTGGAGCAAGCCGTCGATCACGGCCACCGCCGCATAGCGCCGCGCGAGCCCGGCGACATGGCCGCCGACGGCGTCGGCGAATGTGCCGGCGTGCGAGATATCGAGAACCACAACCTCGGCCCCGGGAAGGCGCGCCACCTCCTCTTCGACCCCCGCCGCCACCGGCACCGGCCGGTAGCCGGCGGCGGCGACCAACTCCGCCGCCGTATCGTCGCCACCGCAGGCGAAGGTGCAGGAGACGCCCTCGTCGGCCAGCGCCGCCGCAAGCGCGAGGCACCGTTTTATATGGCCCATCCCCAGCCGGCGCCCGCCGTCGGCCCGAATCAACGCGGTCCGGCTCATGGTCCGGGCCTCGTCTTCAGGCATTGGCCAAGAGCCTCGGCCACGCGGTCTACGTCGCTGTCGGCCATGGCGGGATAGAGCGGCAGCGTCAGGCAGCGGTCGTAGTAGGTCTGCGCGCCGGGCAGCTCCTGCGGGCCGTAGCGGCGCCGATAGTAGGGTTGCATGTGGAGCGGAAGGTAGTGCACCTGGGTGCCGATGCCGGCGTCGCGCAGTTGGCGCATCAGCGTCGCGCGCGAGACGCCCGCGGCGGCGAAATCGACGTGGACGACATAAAGGTGCCATGCCGGGGTGCAGCCCGGCGTGCGCGCGATCGGTTGAACGAGCGGCGCGAGAGCGGCGAGCAGGCGGTCGTACCGCTCGGCCAGGACGCGGCGCCGCGCCACGAACGCCTCGAGCTTGGCGAGCTGGCTCAATCCGAGAGCGCAATGGATGTCGCTGGCGCGGTAATTGAAGCCGGGCTCCGCCATCTCGTAGTACCAGGGATTTGCCGCGCCTTCGGCGTCGAAGGCAAGGTCAGCCGACGTGAACGCCTCGGCATCACGCGTCATGCCGTGGTTGCGCATCCGCATCAAACGACGGTACAGGACCTCGTCGTTCGTGGTCACCGCGCCGCCTTCGCCCATGGCGATCGTCTTGACCGGGTGGAACGAGAAGATCGCCATGTCGGCGAACGCGCCGGCGCCGATCTTCGCCTCGCCGGCGTCGTCGGGGCGGTAGCTCGCGCCCAACGCGTGGCACGCGTCTTCGATCACCATGAGGCCGTGTTTCTCGGCCAATTCCCGGATCGCGTTCAGCTCGGCGCACTGGCCATTCAAATGGACCGGGTAGACTGCCAGGATGCGCCGATCGCCCGCTCGCGCCAGCGCAGCTTCCAGATGCTCGGCCTCCATCAGGCCGGTGTCCGGATCGACATCCGAAAACACGACCTCGGCGCCGACATAGCGGTTGCAGTTTGCCGTTGCGAGGAAGGTAAGCGTGGGCACGACGGCCGCGTCGCCTACGCCGATATCCGCGGCGAGCGCGGTCAGGTGCAGGGCGGCGGTTCCGCTCGAACAGGCGACCGCGTAACGCGCGCCGACGGCCGCGGCAAAGGCCTCCTCGAAGGCCTTCACCTTCGGCCCGGTGGTCAGCCAGTCGCCGCGCAGCACTTCGGTCACCGCAGCCACGTCCGCATCGTCGATGGAATGCCGCCCATAAGGCAGGAACCGCGCCGTGCTCATCGACGATCGTGGGGTTTCGGCGCCGGAGTCAAAGATACGTCACACACCGGCGGCGGCGAGGAGCGAGCGGAGCGAATTCGCGTCGAGCCACTCGTCGTTGTCATCGGTTTAGCGAGGCTCGTTGTTGCAATTCGTCCGCGGCGCAAGCCGGATTTCGCCGCCCGACGGCTGCAATCTCTTCCAACAGAATGATCTCTCGATCGATTCGTTCTTTCCAGCTCGGAACCAGACGCCGGGCCAGGGCCGCGATCGCCTCGCTTCGCCGTCTTCGCTCGGCGGGGTCGCGGTGGAGCGCGAGAAGGCTTCGGCTCAGCCCTTCCGCGTCGTCGGCCGAGGCGATCCTCATCACCGCGTTCTCGGGCGCCAGTTCGTCCGTGTCGGTGTCGATGCCGCACTCGGGTCGGGAGGCGGGGATGACCATGCACGCTCCTGCCTTCATCGCTTCGAGGTTGGCGTTGGTCAGGTTGCCCATCGGGTTGAGCGAGACGTAGATGTCGCAGCGCTGCTGCAGCGCCACGACCTGGTCGTGCGGCACCTGGCCGAGAAACGAGACCCGGTCGAGCGCGCCGCGTTCCGCTAACGCCGCGCGCATCGGTGCACGATACGGACCGTCGCCGGCGATGACCGCGTGCAGCCCGAGGGGATCCTGTTCCAGCGCGCGTAGGAACCCGTCGATGAACGCCATGCAGCCCTTGTTCTCGACCAGCCGGGCGACGAACAGCACCTTGGTGCGGTCTTGCGGAAGAGCCGCCTCGATGGTTGCGTCGAGCGTCGCGTTGGGTTCGACATCGGCACCGTTGAGCATCATCACCCGCGGCGTCGTCGGCGCCAGCGCGCGCGCCATCCAGGCCTCGCCGCCTGAGCCGTCGCGCGAGCAGATCACTTTGGCGAAGGGCGCGCGGTAGGCCCGGCGCGTAATCGACGCGACCGGGCCGCGCGCGTCCAGTACCTCGTGCATCGGCGGCGGAACGCCCATCACCCGCCATACGACGGGTGTGCGGGTCAGATGCGCCGCCAGCGCCGCCTGGTAGACGTTCACCCGATCGAAGTAGATGACGTCGGGCCGGTACGCGCGGTGCAGGCGCCAGACCGGCCACGCCTGGCGCAGCTCGCGCACATAACCTCGCGCCCGGCCGCACCAGCGGGGCAGGCCGTCATTCGCGGCCAGCACGGTCACCGGACGGCGCAGCCCGTCGACCGCGAATGTAACGTGAGACTCATGCGGCCAAGCGGTCTCCACGTCCTTGCGCGTAAAGACGAAGCTCGCGTCATGGTCGCCGCGGTCGAGCGCCTCGATCAGATGGTAGACCGTCGGCACGCCATGAGGTCGCCAGCGGCGCTCGGCTAGGCCGCTTTCGAGCCCGCTGTAGAGGCGTACGACGAGTTGGATCCGCATCGCGCCTACCTCGCGGCCTGAAACGCCTCGAGCACGCTCAGGCGAACCGCGAGGCTCCGGTAACCGCCGTCGCGACGGTTGCGCCACACCTCGTCGGCGATGGCCGCGGGAACGCCCCGGATCGCGGGGGCCGTGCCCGAACGGGCGTCGAGGTAGCGCCCGGCGGGAAAGACGAACCCGCGCTTCGCGGTTTCGAGGATCTCCTTGGGGACGTAGCGGTGCAGAATACGGCGCAAGACCCCCTTTCTCCCGAAGGCGAGAAAGGCCCGCTGGTCCATTTCGGCCACGTCCTCGACGAGTCGGCGCGAAAGGAACGGCGTTCGCACTTCGAGGCTCGCACGCATGCTGCCGCGTTCGAACGCCGGGATGTAGAAGCCGGGCAGGGCGACGTTCAAATCGAAGTCGCGGACCCGGTAAGCGAGGTCCGACCCCGTTTCGGGGAGCAAATTCCGCGCCCAACCTGGCGCGCCCGGAATCTTGGCGAGCAGTTCGCCCAGCCCGTCGTTCTTGAGCGAAAGGAATTGCCACGCCCGGTCGCCCCGGAACAATCGGGCCGCGATCCGCCAGCGGTGGATATGACCGATGAGAGGGTCGAGCCAGCGCGTCGCGTTCATCAACGGCGGCATGAGCCGGTAAAGCTTCCTGTGGCGGTAGAGGAAGGCGTGCTTGTTGTAACCGTAAAAAATCTCGTCGCCGCCGATGCCGCTCAGCGCGACCGTGATGTGGCGCCGCGCCCGCGCCGACATCTGCTGGACCGACATCGCGGTGAGATTGTCGCTGGGGACGCCGAGCAGATTCACCACCACCGAAGACGCCTCGCGCCAGCTGTCGTCCTCGCGGCTGTCGATCAGCCGATGGGGCAAGCCGAGAAAGTCGGCGACCCGCGCCGCCGCCTGGCTTTCGTCCTGCCCGTCGGGGTACGAGACCGTGAAGGCCTGCAGGTCGAGCCCCAGGTCCTTGGTCACGATCGCGGCCGTCAGCACCGAATCGATGCCGCTCGACAGAAACAGGCCGACGGGAACGTCGGCGCGCACGCGGCGCCGCAGCGACACGAACAATGTCTCGTTGAGCCGGTCGAGCTCGGCTGTGGTCAGCGGCTCGACGCGGCCCCGGCCGGGCGACGCCGGGGGCGGCCGCCAATAGCGCCGGCACGATCGTGGGCCCGAAGCGCCGACGATAAGATGCGTCGCCGGCGGCACCACGTGCAAGCGTTCGAACCCGGTGCCCGGAATCGGCATGAAGCCGAGACTGATGAACGACGCCGTCTCGTCCGCGGTGGGGGCGAAACGGAGCTTCAGAAGGTCGACGAGCACCTGTGCCTCGGACGCGAAATAGACGCCTTCGTCGTCCTTGGCCCAATAGAGCGGCTTCTCGCCGAAGGGGTCGGTGACCAGGTGAAGGTGTTGGCCGTCGAACAGACCGAATGCGAACATGCCGTCGAAACGGTCGAGCGCCTTCTCGCCCCAGACCGTCCAGGCCTTCAACAGGACCTCGGTATCTCCCGACGTGGCGAAACGCTCGCCCCGGTCTTCGAGCTCGACCCGAAGCTCCTCGAAATTGTAGAGCTCGCCGTTGTAGGTCATCACGTTGTTCCCGGCCGCCATCGGCTGGGCGTTCTCGGGTGAAAGATCGATGATCGCGAGCCTCCGGTGACCCAGATACACGCCGAGGTCCGCGTCGCTCCACTCGCCGTCGCCGTCGGGGCCGCGGTGGACGAGCATACGCGTCCCCCGGCGGCCCTGCTCGATGTCCGCGGGGGTCAGGGGCCGGTTCAGAACGAATCCGAAGATGCCGCACATGTTGACATTTTTGATTGCGCCGGGGGCGCCAGCAGCACCGTGCGCGCGCCGCCGCAGCGGCAGATGAAGTCGATGGCGTCGTCGTCGGCGATATTGTCGTAGATGACGCGCGCGACGCCGTCGGTCGGAATCGGCGCCGAGCCGTGATAGCCGCGGTCGTCGATCAACCGGGTGCCGCGCTCGTAGGACGACGAGAGCAAGCCGACGCGGTAGCCGCAGCCGAACAGGGCGCGCAGCACAGCCGCCATGTCGTGGTCGTCCGAATACCGCGACAAGTGGGTCTCGAACAGGATCATCGGCGCTAGCTCGCCAGCCCGAATCGCGTCGGTCATGCCGCCGATGACCTCGACCTCGTGGCCCTCGACGTCCATGCGGATGAGGTCGGGGGCGCCGTACTCGGCGGCGAGCGCGGGCACGGTGCAGGTTTTAACGTCGATTCGATCACCCGAGAGGTGCGCCGCGCCGGAGCCCACCGGGTGGAAGGTGCCGAGGTTCGACTGCCCGGAAAGGTGAAACGCGCGGACATCTTCCGAATCGGAGACGGCGCCCTCGATGATCTCGATATCATCGTGGCCGTTGAGAGCCAGGTTGCGGCGCAGGAGGCGCACGTTGCCGGGCGACGGCTCGATCGCGATCACGCGTCCCCGGCCCTGCAGGAGACCGAGCTCCATGAGCACGTAGTAGCCGATGTTGGCGCCGATATCGAACACGGTCATGCCCGGCCGGAGGATGCGCTCGAGAATGATCTTGTGGTCGACCTCGCGCGTGCCGAAGAGCAGCAGCGCGCGCGAGATGCCCCGGTCCTCGAGGTCGAGCAGCAGCCGGTAGTCGTGGATCCGCTTCTCGAGGAACCGCCGTCCGAGAACGCGCCGGTGCAGGTTGCCGCGGGCGATGTTCCAGACCGCGCCGGCCAACGCGCCGGGGCCGCGGTCGCGCAGGGTGGCGTAAGCGCTCGACAGCATGGCCGGCTATTGTTGCCGGGGCGTCAGAACGTACTCGTCGAGGCGGAAGCTCTCGACCGCATTGCCGTCGACGTCGCGGCAGTCGTAGCCGAGATCATCGATGAGCCCGGCGAGCTCGTCGGCGGTGCGGCCCAACAGCCCAAGCTCGACGGGATGGACGCTCAGGAATATCAGCGGCCGGCGCCTCCCGAGCGTGTCGCGCCCGCCTTCGAGCACGCCGATCTCGCCGCCCTCGACGTCGATCTTGATGACCTCCGGCGCGATGCCGCGCGCGCCGCAGAACCCGTCGAGCGAAATCTGCCGGCGGCGCGTCGCGAAATACGATTCAGGGTTCTTCTTGACCACGATCGAGTTCTGGCCAGCGGCGCGCCGCTGCTCGAAGAACAGCACGGCGTCGCGGTCGTCGGCGCCGACGAGCGCGTCGACGGCCTCGACGTTGCGAACGTCGTTGAACGCGAGATGCTCGCGCAGCCGTTCGAGGTTGGCCGCCGCGGGCTCGAACGCATAGACCCAACCGCCATCGGCGATGACCGAGCTCATCGGCAGTGTGACCAGTCCGATATGGGCGCCGACGTCGACGACGCAGCGCTTGCCGCGGCACGCCTCGATGCACGACGCGAAGCCGCGGTTGTGGCCCCGGCCCCAGTGCTCGAAGTCGCTGAAGGTGAACTCGCCATGCAGAAGAAACGGGCCGTAGCCGCCGATGCGGTGTGCGGTCGGCCGTGATGCGCCGGTCACCCTGAGCCCGGTCCTGTAGAGGTCGCCGAGCGCGGTCCACACTGGGCCCAACCGCTTGAGGGGGCCGTGGCGGAGGTGACGAAGCGTTGTAACGACGGGCATCGAATGAGGCTCTTGAACGTGGCGCCAGGCGGCGTCGCCGGCGCCTTCTCCAATGCTACCGCCGTCCGGGTGAAATCCACCCAGACGGCAAAACCAAGTGCGCGACGCGCGTCGCCGGCCGCTCAGGCGGCTTCGACGGCGCCTATGGGCAGCCTGACCTTGACCTCGCGGCCGAGCAGGTCGAGCAGCAGGACGACGCGCTCGTCGGCGGTCATCCGTTCGTAGATACCGACGCAGTCGTAAAACGCGCCGCCGACGATGCGAAGCCGCGCGCCGGGGTTGAGCACCATCAGGCTGGCCGGCGTATGCAGGCCTTTCTCGTCCTCGTGAGCGCGCAGGCTTTCGACGATTCCCTCGGGCACGGGCGCGGGCTGCTCGCCGTGGCACACGAGGTGGATGACGCCGATCGTGCCGTTGACCGAGCGCCAGCGCGCGCGGCCGAGGTCGATTTGGACGAAGAGGTATCCGGGGAATAATGGCGCGGCGACCGTCTCGACGCGCCGCGCGTGCCGCCGGCGCTTCGCGTAGCGCGGCAGATAGACCCGGAACCCCTGGCGGCCCAGGTGCTCGGCGGCGCGCTCATCGCGACGCGGCTGGGTCCGGACCACGTACCAGCGATTCATCACCGCCCCCTCGGCCCGCCCGCCGCGCGGTCGCGGGAGACGTGCAGCAGGGCAGGGGTCACGATGCGTTCGTCGGGCAGGTCGCGGCGCAGTCCGTCGTACGCGGCTTGCGGGTCGGCGATATCGGCGATCAGCACGGCGTCGAAGGGCGGCGCGGAAACCGTGTCGGCCGCCACCGGCAGGCCGGCGAGCTCGGGCGCGTTGCAGCCCGGCGCGATCACGGCAACGAGCTCGACCGAGGTCTCCCTGGCGGCGAGCGTCGCGATCTCGACCAATTCCCCTTGCCCGTAGAGCGCGACGCGGCGCCAGCCGCGGCGCTCGCAGTTTTGCAAGGTCTCCAAGCATTGCGCGCGGGCGATGCGGAAGAACGCGAACGACGAGGCGAGATATTCGCCGACGAGCTTGCTCTTCTCGGTGAACCCCTTCGGCGTCAGGTAATAGGCGTAGCGGCGGGCGGGCACCCGGCGCATCTTGACCCAGCCCTTCTTGACGCAGCGCCTGACGTAGGCGTTGGTCAGCCCGACGGCGATGCCGAGGCGCACCGAAAAGGTCCGCTGCGACGAGAATTGCTCGCGGTCGATGTCGCTCAGGAGACGCAGCGTGGTCTGTGTCTCGAGCGTCTTGCTGTGGCCGTCGAATTCCACTTGCGACACGGGCTCAGTATGTGTTCACGCGGTGAAACAATAAGCGTTCACGGAGTGAATTTCAATCTGTTTTTTTCGCTATGAATCAATACCATGAGAACGCAAGATCGTGCCGTCTAAGGCTAAATTTTCATCTCACGGGAGGTTTTCCGAATCCGGGCGATGGAGATCGCGGATTGCGCCGCCACGTTCGCAAATTCGGCCGCGCGCGCCGTCCGCGCGAGCGGGCCCCGGCGGCGTGTTTGGGGTGACCGATGGGTCGTGCTTCAGTTTGAAATTCGACGTGGCTTGAAAGCGCAAAGCCGACTCGAATGTCGGCTCAGCGGACGTACGCGGTCGTCGTTCCGGTGCGCCGATTGAGTCCGCTCATAGCCGGAAGCGGACCTACGGACGGGGGTTACTGGTCCGGGTCCCCTTCTCCATTGCGCCAGCGGTCCAACCGATAGGGGTCCTTGGGCGCGGGGTTCGACAGGTCGCTGGCCACAATCTCGGATGCCAGCCACAAAGCCAACATCATAAAACACAAGCCAAGCAGGTACGTCATGCCCGTGATGGTACACCCAAATGTGACAAGCCGCATCGGTTATCCTCAAAAGCCGACATCAATCGGCAAAAGGTCTGCTTTCGGGCGATCACCGCCGCCGGGCCCGGCGGCGTAATTGGCTTGACCGACGACCCGAATGGTATCCACCGGGGCTTCGTGCTACCGTTGCCGGGGCGGAACGGGGGTGCGGATGTGGGTCCTCGAGACCCCGCCGATCGGGACAAAGGGGGCGGCGCGGGCATGAACGGGCTGGCTTGGAACCGGGTGTGCGGCGTGCTGGCGACGAGCGCCGTCCTGCTCGCGTTGCTGTCCGCGTGCGCGAAACCCGCGCCGCGGCCAGGGCCCTCGGGCGCGCAGACCGCGGTCATCTGGGCGGACTATCGGCAGGACGTCTACGCGCTTGGATACAGCACCGTAACGATCACCGAGATCGACGGGACACGACTCGTTGGAGCGGACGACAAACCGGTTGCGAAATCGTTCGAGGTTGCGCCGGGCAAACATCAGATTTCGTTTCGTTACCGGCACTCCGCGCTTTGTTTGAACGTCTCCAGTGGTTGCGTCATGGACTTGTCCCGGACCGGCAAGCTCACCGTCGACGTTCGGGCGGGGCGGGTCTACCGTCTGTTCGCGCAGTATCGGCGCGGCGAGTTGTGGGCCTGGGTGGTCGACGAGAGCGGCGGCGGCGTCATTGCCGGCGCCGTGCCCGACGGCGGCAACTGGGCGGCGGGACAACGCGGGATCGGCGTTGGAAGCCGGCTCTGAGAGCGGCCGTGAATATCGGTCGGTCGGGGCGGCGCTGCCGTGACGTGGGCGCGTGACGAAGGACCGGAGCCGAGTTCGACGAGTGGCCGAACATCGCCAGCCACGAACCGTGAATGAACTTGACGGCGTCAAGCCCGACGCCGGCTATTTCGACTATCGGCGCAAACGTGTCGCACTCTGGGATACGGTCGTCCGCGAGCGGAGAAGCCAACGCGGCTGGGGCGGCTACTACCACCGCCGGCTCACCGAGATTTACCGCTTCATCGTCGGCCCAGGGCAAAGGGTCCTGGACCTTGGCTGTGGCGACGGAGACCTGCTGAGCGCGCTGGCGCCTGCGGTCGGCGTCGGCGTCGATTTCTCGGACGAAGCGCTCGGGCGCGCGCGCGAGCGGCACCCGGACCTGCGGTTCGTTCACGCCGACGTACACGAGCTCGATCTCGACGAGACGTTCGACGTCATCATACTTTCGGACCTGATCAACGATCTGTGGGACGTGCAGACCGTTCTGCAGCGGGTGGCCCGGCATGCGACGCCGCGCACGCGGGTGGTGCTCAACTACTTCAGCCTGCTCTGGAAGGAACCGCTGAACGCGGCGCGCCGCCTCGGTCTGGCGACGCCGCTACTGCCGCAGAACTGGCTGACCCGGGACGACGTCGCCAACCTGCTTTCGCTCGCCGGTTTCGAACCCGTGCGTCAGTGGGACGAAATCCTGGCGCCGCTCGACGTTCGGTTTCTCGGCCGGTTCGCGAACCGCTTCCTGGTCAAGATTCCCCCGTTCAATCTCGCCGCGCTCACGCATGTCGTGGTCGCCCGGCCCGTCGCCGCGCCGCTGTCCGACGCGCCGCCGCCCAAGGTCTCGGTCATCGTCGCGGCGCGCAACGAGGCCGGCAACGTCGAAAGCGTCTTCGCCCGCACGCCGGAAATGGGCGCGGGAACCGAGCTGATCTTCGTCGAGGGACACTCCGAAGACGACACCTACGGTGCCATCGAAAAGGCCATGGCGCGCCATCCCGAACGCCGCGCCAGGCTGTTGCGCCAGACCGGCACCGGCAAGGGCGACGCGGTGCGCCTTGGATTGGCCGAGGCGGGTGGCGACGTGTTGATGATCCTCGACGCCGACTTCACCGTAGCGCCGGAAGACCTGCCGCGCTTCTACGACGCGCTGGTCACGAACAAGGGCGAGTTCATCAACGGCGTGCGGCTGGTCTATCCGATGGAGGAGAAGGCCATGCGGGTCTTCAACCTCGCCGCCAACAAGTTCTTCAGCCTGGCGTTTTCGTGGCTGCTCGGCCAGCCGATCAAGGACACGCTGTGCGGCACCAAGGTGCTGTGGAAGTCGGAGTACGACCAAATCGCCGCCAATCGACACTATTTCGGCGACTTCGACCCGTTCGGCGACTTCGACCTGATCTTCGGCGCCGCCAAGCTTGGTCTCAAGATCATCGATATGCCGATCCGCTACCGCGCCCGCACTTATGGTGAAACCAACATCAGCCGCTGGACCCACGGATGGCTGTTGCTGAAGATGATCGCCTTCGCGGCGCTGCGCATCAAATTCGTCTGAACCGCCGCACGACCGCAAATCCGAATTCGCTGGATTTTGCGTTCTGGCGTGATATGAGTGTGGCGCGTGCGGGACGCGAGGGCCGAGCGAGCACCGCGACGATGCATTCGAACCGTGACCGGCGCGACGCACCTCCGACTGTCGCCTGAAGGCTGCTCGACCGTGCGCCGAAATCTGTTCATGCTGCTCGGGCTGTTTGTGAGCGCGATCCTCGTGGTTACGGTCGTCGTGCGGCTCGACTGGGGTGCGTTCTGGTCCATCCTGCGCGGCGTGAATCAAAGCATCCTCCTGGCGGCGGTGGCGGGTACGTTGCTGGGCGTGGCGATCCGCGCAATGCGTTGGACGATGGTCGCCACGCGCGGGCCAGAGGACTACCCTGATTTCCTGCGGGCGACGTGCATCGGCTATTTCGGCAACGTCGTCTTTCCCCTGCGCGCCGGCGAGTTGTTGCGGATCGTCGCGGTCAATCGTCTGGCCGCGGTTCCGTTCGGCCTTGCGGTCACCAGCGCGATCGCCGATCGGGTGCTCGACGTGCTTATGCTGGCCGCGTTCGTGGCCGCTCTCGTCGCCACGCACGGCCCGGAGCTGGTGGATTTGACCACGACACCGGTCGGAATCGCGATCCTGGCGGCGATCGCGGCGGCGTTGGCCGCGTTCGTCGTTGGGGGAGAAAACTTCCGCGGGGTGCTTCGCCGTTGGTCGCAGCGGCGCTCCGGGCGCCTGCGGCAAAGCCTGCCGAAATGGTACGCCGAGGCGATGGCGGTTGCCGCGAGCTTCCGCGATCCCGGCCGTTTCGCAAAGCTTGTCGCGCTGACGCTTCTGGCGGCACTGATGGAGTACGCGACGATTTGGCTGGTGATGCTCGCGTTCGACTGGAGATTGCCGCTCATAGCAGCGGTCACCGTCGGCGTGTTTCTCAACGCCGGCATGCTGTTGCCGGCCGCGCCCGGATACATCGGGATCTATCAGGTCGCCTGTATTCTCGCGCTCGGCCTTTACGGGATTGGCGCGGCCGAGGCGGTCGCATTCTCGGTGGTCCTGCAGCTTCTGGTTTTGTCGGTGCTGCTCGTCCTGGGCGGCGCGGCGATGCTCTCCTGCGGCTTTCGCCTGACGTCGGGTGAAGCCCGTCGGCAAGGTTTAGTCGCGGCGAAAGCGCGGGAGGACAAGGGCGATTGACGATTTGGCGCCCCCAGCGTTGGCTGGGTTGGGTTTCGCGTCGGGTTAGCTGCAGAAAGCATAATGGATTGCGATTGCGCGACAGCCGGCCTCGATGCGGTAATCGCGCGGCTGGATGATGGGTCACGCTATCTCGAGGTGCTGACACCTATGTCGCGCGATTTGGTGCAGTTCGGCTCCTTCCTGATTCCCGTTCACGCGGTGCCGGCAATGCAGGGCGGGGTCGATCACCCGGGCTTTTCTGTTGCTCGGATATGTCGCCTTCTACATAGTGACACCGTTCTCGATCGGCTGGCGCGTCGGAACGTTGTTCGAGAGGCTCATGGTACAAATCCCACCGGTCGGATTGTTCGTGTTTTTCTCCAGCGTTCGGGCGCCGCAAGCGTTAGAGGTTGGCGGAAGGAGGGCTGTTTAGCGTGTCGCAGGGCTCGGAAGAGTCCCCACAAGCGGTGACGGGCTCGTGACGCTTGGTCGTTTTGTCGCCCACGACAACGACTGGGACTCGCTGATGACGCTGTCGCCGCGCATCGATTCGGTGCTCGGGCCGGTCGGGACGACCGCGCGGGCGCCGGTCATCGACGACGGCTCCGACGTGATGCGCGCGCCCGATTTGCGCGCCGCCCGCGCGCGGTAGCGCCTGTGCCTCGATGAAGCGGCGGCTGAGGAGCCTCGACGGCAGCTATTCGTGCGAGGCCGATGTGTTCGAGCCCGACCGCTACCGCCAGCTTCTCTCGCTCGGCGCAGAGGTCAAGATGGCGGTGCAGGGCGGCGGCATCTCATTGACCGCGGCGAGCTTCGGCGGCGGCGCGCGTGTTATAAACATGCGCCGGTTCAACCGGCTGCTGGGCTTCGATCCGGAGCGCGGCACGGTCGAGGCCGAGGCAGGGATCACGCTCGGCCGCCTCAGCGCCTTCCTCGTGAAGCGCGGCTTCACGGTTCCCGTGCAGCCGGCCCACCCGCAGATCACGCTCGGCGGGTGCATCGCCGCCAACGTCCACGGCAAGAACCCGTACCGGGATGGCCTATTCGGCGGGCTGGTCGAACGGCTCCGCCTCTTTCACCCGGCCCACGGCGAACTGATGCTGAGCCGCGAGCAGAACGGAGACCTTTTCGATCTCACCTGCGGCGGCTACGGCCTGACCGGGATGATTGTCTCGGCACGCATCCGCATTGCCCCCCTCGGCGGCAATTGTTGCGAGGTGACGCACATTCGGGTCGCGGATCTCGCCGACACCTTCGCGCGGCTCGACGAGCTCAAGGAGAGCCACGATCTGTTGTACAGCTGGAACGACCTCGCCCGTTTCGACCGACACATGGGCCGCGGCTACGTCGTCGCCGGAACGTTCGTTGACCGGGAGCCTGCCCCCGCTGGACCGCGGCGTCTTCCGCGGCTCGATCCGCACCGGGGGTCGGTGGCCCGCCTGTCGCTCATTAACCCGGTGACCTTGCCCGCGCTCACTGCCCTCTACTATCGGGCGAGCCGTGGCGCTGGGCCACGCATCTTGGATCTCACCCGGGCGCTGTTTCCGGCGGTCGAAAGGACGTTTTACTTCAGCGCCTATGGCCGCGCTGGTTTCATCGAGCATCAAATCCTTGTGCCCGATTCCCGCAGGCTCGACTATCTGGGCGAGTTCGAGGCCCTCGTCCGGCGCCACCGGCAGCCGATTGGGCTCGCGTCGCTCAAGCTGTTACAGGGGCGGCAAAGGCTCTTGCACTTCGACGGGTCCGGCGTCAGCTTTTGCCTGCACCTGCCGAATCGGCCGGGACCACGCGCGCTGCTCGAAGAGCTCGACGCGCTCAACAGTCAATACGGGGTGATCACGAACCTGATCAAGGATTCGCGGCTTTCTGCGGTTACGGCGCGCCACCAGTACCCCGAGTTCGATCGGTTCGTCGGGCGGCTGGGGGCTTTCGACCCGGGACGGCTATTCGTGTCGGCGCTGTCGGAGCGAATGGCGATATGAGGTCGCTGGTCGTCGGCGCTTCGGCGGGTCTCGGGCGCGCGCTCGCGGAAGAGCTTGCGCGGCGCGGCCACGACCTTTACCTGGTCGCCTCGGACGAGCGCGACCTGGAGCCACTCGCGCGCGACCTCACGCTCGTGCACGGCGTAACCGTTCATACCCATGCGGCCGATCTGGCGGCGCTTGACCCCACGGATCTCCGCGCCGGCTACGATCAACGCTTCGACGACCTCGACTGCCTGTTCCTCGTTGCCGGCCTCGGCGACCCGGACGACTCGGGCTCGGTTGACCCGGTCTTGCTCGACCGCCTCATCGCGGTCAACTTCGCCGCGGGCGTGCGTATCGTGAATGTTTTCCTCGACGATCTGGCGACACGGCCGGGAGCACACATCGTTGGCGTCGGCTCGGTGGCCGCGGCGCGCGCGCGACGCAACAACAGCGTCTATGGTGCCAGCAAGCGGGCGCTCGAGTTCTACTTCGAGGCGATCCGGCACTACCTCGCCGATGCGCCGTGCCGGGTGCAGTTCTACCGCTTGGGCTACATGGCGACGCAGATGTTCGGCGACCGCGAGACGATGCTGCCGGTGGCGCGGCCCGAGCAGGTGGCGCGGGCCATGGTCGACCGGCTGGGCGGCGCTTCGGGCGTGCGCTACCTGCCAAATTGGTGGCGCTGGGTGATGCTGCTGATCCGGTTGCTGCCCTGGCCGATTTTCAAGCGGCTCGACGTGTGACCCGGCGCCGATATCCAGGTGATGGCCCGGGAAACATCCGACAAGGGGCCCGACAAAAGCGGCGCGCCGATACCATGATCCAGCGACCGGCGATCCCGTGGCGATGACCGGCGGCCACCGGTTCAGGCGTTTGCCTGCGCCTTGCGCGGCGTGAGCGCGTCGATGCCGCCGAACGAGCCGGGCGGGCGCGCTGCAACCGCGTGGCGGTCGGCCGGCATCGACGGCGCTTCGGTCCGGGTGCTCGGGGCCGGGATCCTGCTCTATCCGGTCGTCGCGATGTTCGCTCCCAAAGCCATGGTCGTCCTGCTCGGGACGATCGCCTTCTTGCTGCTTCTCGACCCGGCGAATCGGCGGCGCGCGTTCGCCGGGCTGCCGCGTTCGGTGGTCATGCTCGTCGCCGCGCTGGCCGCGTGGGCGCTGGTCACGGTGGTCTGGGCGCCGTCGCCGCCGGCGAGTCTCAATCTCTGGGCGCGGTTCGGCGCGATCACGCTGTGCGGGTTCTTCGTGATCGCCTCGGCGTCGCGGTTGTCGAAGGCCGACCGGATCACGCTCGAGAAGGCGCTCGTCGTGGCGGCCGCGCTTTTCGTCGTCTTGTTCGGCGTCGAACTTTTCACCGGCGGATTCCTCAACCGACACGCCATTGCCGTGTGGAACCGCCTGACGCCGTGGGAAAGTCCACCGCCGTGGCCGCTCACCGTTTTAGGACGGCGGTCCGTCGCGCTGGCGGTGTTCGCCTGGCCGTGCGCGCTCGCGCTCTACCGCCGCCATTCGACGGGCTGGGCGGCGGCGTTCGTCGTCGTCGCCGCGGTTGGCGTCTTCGGCCAGAACATGTCCGCGTCGAAAGTCGCTTTCGTGGCGGCCATGGGCGCCTTTGCCGCGGCGTGGGTTTGGCCGCGCTACGGCGGCTTCGCCGCTCTCGCCGCGGTGGTTGCGACAAATCTCGCGCTGTTCACGGGGTCGCCCGAGTTCGTCGCGCTTCATCGCGCCGGCACGATGTCGATCGACCTGCCGATTAGCTGGCAGGAGCGCTTCTATATCATCGATTTCGCTCTCGGGAAGGTCGCCGGGCAACCGGTATTCGGCTGGGGTTTCGACGCCTCGAGGGCGCTCGGCCAGGACACGCCGGGGCCGTTTCCGGGCAACCCCGCGTTGCCGTTGCACCCCCATAACCTGTGGGTGCAACTGTGGCTCGAGCTCGGCCTCGCCGGGGTGCTGCTAGGCCTCGGGCTGGTGTTCGCGCTGGTGCGGACGATCGCGGCGCGTATCGGCGACCGCGCCGCGGCCGCGGCCGCTCTTGCCTCGCTGTTCGCTTACCTCGTGATCGGCAATATCAGTTTCGGGGTTTGGCAGAACTGGTGGCTGGCGCTGGCGTGGCTCAACGCCGGGTTCCTTGCCGCGCTCATCGTCCCGGGTAAGTCGGCGCCGCGCTAGATCGCCTTGGCTCGTCGCGGATTTTCCTGACCGCTGCGGTGACTCGCCGGCTGACGCCGGTTGCGACACAGATATGCGGCGTTTGAGAGAGACGACCGACTGAATAGCTCGATCGCCCGGCGGGTATCGTGGCGCGGGCGGCGCCGACGCGAAAAATCGTGATTTTTGCGCCGCGGCCAAATCCCGTTAACCAAAAATTAGCTAAGTTCGCTTCTACTCCGCTGCATCGCACGCCGCGCCCCACCGCAAGCTTGTCGATTGTTCGTGTGGGCATGGGCGCGAGGATCGAACCGCATCAGCGCCTCGGCGATCGAGGAGCAGGGCGCGGCGACGGGCGAAATCAGCAACAACAGCCAGCAAGCCGCCCAGGGCACCCAGGAGGTCTCGACCAACGTCGCCGGGCTCAACCAGGCGGCGTCGGAGACCGGCGCCGCGGCGAGCCAGATGCTGGAGGCGGCGGGCGGCCTCGCCCAGCAGGCGGAGACGCTGCGCACCGAGGTCGACAAGTTCCTCGCCGAGGTCCGCGCGGCGTAACCGGAACCGCAAATTGCAACCAGGCCCGACGGGGGCGGCTTCGGCCGCCCCCTCTCTTTTCGCGCCCGCGCGACGGCCGGGTCGCTCGGTCGTGGACATGCGCGCACGCATGCGCGATCATCGGCCCCGGGGGAGGGAGACGCGCGATGCTCTTTCGGCAGCTCTTCGATCCGGAATCGTGTACCTACACCTATCTGCTGGCGAGCCGCATCGGCGGCGAGGCGCTGATCATCGACCCGGTGTTCGAGCGCGTCGACCGCTACATCCAACTGCTCGACGAGCTCGAGCTCAGGCTGCTCAAGGTGGTCGACACGCACGTCCACGCCGATCACATCACCGGAATGGGCGAGCTGCGCGACCGCACGAAATGCGTCACCATCATGGGCGAGGAGAGCCCCGTCGACGTGGTGTCGATGCGCGTCAAGGAGGGCGACGTCGTCGACGTCGAGGGCGTCCGCCTCGAGGTCATCTATACCCCGGGCCACACGGTCGATTCGTACAGCTTCCGGCTGCCCGACAGGGTGTTCACCGGCGATACCCTGCTGATTCGCGGCACCGGCCGCACCGACTTCCAGAGCGGCGACGCGCGCGCCCAATACGACTCGCTGTTCGGCAAGCTCTTGCGTCTGCCCGACGAGACCCTGGTTTATCCCGCCCACGACTACAAGGGCGATACGGTCAGCACCATCGGCGAGGAAAGAGCGTTCAATCCCAGGCTCCAGGTGAGCTCGGTCGACGAATACGTCGACATCATGGACAACCTCGACCTGCCCAACCCGACGATGATGGACGTGGCGGTGCCGGCCAACATTCGCATCGGCGTGGGACAGGGCGCCAAGGATTCGGCCGACTGGGCGCTCACCGCCGAGCAGGTCGCAGGACAATTCTCCCGGCCCGACGTGATTCTCGTGGACTTGCGCGAGGACGCCGAGCGCCGGCGCGACGGGCAGATTCCGGGCTCGATCCACGCGCCGTACGCCCGGCTCGACCGCTTCATCAAGCCCGGCGGCCTGCTGCGCGAGATGGCGGCGTCCACCGGCAAGCGGCTGATCTATTACTGCGCCTTCGGCGAGCGTTCGGCGATGGCGGTCGAGATCTCCCGCGGCGCGGGTCTCGGCGATGTCTGCCACCTGGTCGGCGGCATCGACGCCTGGGTCAAGATCGGCGGCCCTATCGACAAGTAGGCCGCGCGTCTAGAGCATTATTCGTTCACCTTTGCTCAAGTCAAAGGCGAACTGCGTTCAATCGCCACGCAGGCTTCCGCCGCATAAGCGGCGGCCCGCAATTCGTTGCAATCAAAGGGGGCGCGGGCTGGCGTAATCCGAACGAATGGAATCGTTCGGATTACGCTCTAGCGCACGACGATCACCACCGTGGCGTTGCCGCGCAGCAGCTTGAGGACGAGCTGCGCCGCGCCCGTCTTCACCGCGGCGGCGAACGCGTCCACCGTGGCCGTCTCTTGGCGGTTGACCTCGACGATCACGTCGCTCTCCCGCAGGCCGATCCGCCACGCCGGACTGCCGGGCTCGACCGCGACCACGATGACCCCCTTCACTTTGCCGCGCAACGGAGAGTCCTCGGTGATCGGTCCGATCGTCAGGCCGGCGAGGCGCCGCGCGGCGCCCTTGCCCTTCAATTCCAATTGCTCGGGCTCGGCCACGCGGGCGCGGATCGTGCGCCTGGCCCCATCGCGCAGCAACGTCAGCTCGACTTCCTCGCCGACGCGCAACAGGCCGATCCTGTTGCGCAAATCGGCGGCGCTGCGCACCGGCTCGCCATCGACCTCGACGACCACGTCGCCGCTGGCAAGCCCGGCCCGGGCGGCGGGCGACCCGGGCTCGATTTTCCTCACCACCGCGCCGTTGTCCTGGCCGATGCCGAGCGCCTCGGCGAGGTCGGGCGTGAGGTCCTGCGCGTGCACGCCCAGCAAGCCGCGGCGGACCTCGCCGTATGTGATGAGCTGCGCCATGATCTGGCGCGCCATGTTCGTGGGGATGGCGAAGCCGATGCCGACGTTGCTGCCGCGTGGGGCGAGGATCGCGGTGTTGATGCCGATTAGCTCGCCCGCGAGCGTCACCAGCGCGCCGCCCGAGTTGCCGGGGTTGATCGAGGCGTCGGTTTGGATGAAGTCCTCGAAACCCTCGATGCCCAGGCCGCTGCGGCGCAGCGCGCTGACGATGCCCGAGGTGACCGTCTGGCCGATGCCGAAGGGGTTGCCGATGGCGACGACGAAGTCGCCGACCTCGAGCCTGTCGGAATCGCCCATCGGCAGCGCCGTCAGGTCCTCGGGCGGAATGCGCAGGACCGCGATGTCGGTTTCCGGATCGGCGCCGATCAGCTCGGCGGCGAACTGCCGCCGGTCGCGCAGCGTCACGATGATCTCGTCGGCATTGGCGATCACGTGGTGGTTGGTGAGCACGTAGCCCTGGTCGGCGTCGACGATGACGCCCGAGCCGATACTCTGGGTCCGGCGCTCGCGTTCGATCTGCGGCAGGTTGAAGAAGCGGCGGAAGAACGGGTCGGCGAGAAGCGGGTTTTCGCGGATGCGCACGCGGCCACGGGTGGCGATGTTCACCACCGCCGGCGCCACGCGCTTGATCATCGGCGCAAGCGTGGGCAGCGGCTGCCCCTCGACCGCGACGGGCAGTCCGGCCAGCGTCGCCGGCTGCGGCCCGAGACTCGAGTTCGGGAGCCGCGTCACCGGCGGCTGCTCCATCCGAAGCGCCGCTCAGGAGCCTCACCTGGAAGTTGCCGCGGTCCGTCCGCTCCACTCCTATGATGCCGTGCTCTGCCGCCTGGGCCAGAAACTTCGAGAATTTCGGGAAGCCCAGCTCGGCCTCATCGAACGCGCGGTCTTTCTGCAGGATCTTTCGCTTGACGTCCGAGTCACGTATGGACTCACGCCCCGCGGCCCGAAGATCCTCCAGCGCGGCTGTCAGCAGAGCATAGGCATCCTGGAGCGGGTCATCGGAGGTCCCGGACACGTCCACCGACGGGGACCCCGTGTCCGGCTTGTCGCGATCGTTCCGATCACGCCGCCCTCGGCCGCCACCTCGGCGAGTGCGAGCCTCACGCGAGTCGGCGGTGGCGGTGGCGGTGCGCCGACCCTGCCCTCTCATGGGTCCGACCTGGTACTGTCCGTTCTCGAGCTTCTTGAGCTTCACGAGCCCGCGCGAAGAAGCCTCCGCAAGGAACTTACTGAACTTGCTGAAGCCCATGCCCGATTCGTCGAAGTTCGCATCCAGCTCCTGCATGACCTGCTTGAGCCGGTCCGACCGCATGACGTCACCTCGCGCAACCATTTTCTTCAGTGCTTCGGCAACGAGCACC
>JACZUY010000161.1 GCA_022572945.1 Pseudomonadota bacterium | reverse complement strand
GTGGGCCTCGTCGGCCATCGCCACGTGCAGCGCGCCCGCGTCGGCGTCCGAGTAGACCGCCGCCGTGCGCACCCCGAGCCGGCGCGCCGTGCGCATCACCCGGCACGCGATCTCGCCGCGGTTGGCGATGAGGATTTTTTCGAACAAGAGCCTATTCGCGCCAGTTCGGCTTGCGCTTCTCGAGGAAGGCGGCGACGCCTTCGCGCGCCTCGTGGTGGGTGCGGCGCTCGGCGATGCGCCGCGCGGTGTCGTCGATGAGATGCGCGTCGATCGGCCGCCCGGCGACGGCGGAGATCAGGTCCTTGGCGTCGGCGATCGCGCCCGGCGCGGCGGTGAACAGGCGCTCGACGATGCGCTCGCCGGCGGCGGCGAGCGCCTCGGCGTCGGCGACCACCTCGTGCACCAGGCCGATGCGCCGCGCTTCCCCGGCGTCGAAGCGTTCGCCGGTGAGGAAATAGCGCCGCGCCTGGCGCGCGCCGATGGCGGCGATGACGTAAGGCGAGACCACCGCCGGAACCAGCCCGAGCTTGACCTCGGAGAGGCTGAACGCCGCGTCGCTCACCGCCACCGCGATGTCGCAGGCCGCCACCAGCCCGACCCCGCCGCCGAACGCCGCGCCCTGGACCAGCGCCACGGTGGGCTTGGGCAGGGTGTCGAGGCGGCGCATCATCTCGCCGAGAGCGCGCGCGTCCTCGCGGTTCTCCTGTTCCGAGAACCCGGCGGCGTGGCGCATCCAGTTGAGGTCGGCGCCGGCCGAGAAGCTCTTGCCGGCGGCCTTGAGCAGCACCGCGCGCACGCCGTCGGCGCCGGCGAGGTCGGCGAAGATGTCGCTCAAGCGCTCGATGACCTCGGCGTCGAAGGCGTTGTGCACCTCGGGCCGGTTGAGGGTGACGGTGGCGACGCCCTCGGGCGAAGCGTGGAGAAGAACGCTGTCGTCGCTCATCGCATTACATCCTGAACACGCCGAAGGTTGTCTTCTCGATCGGGGCATTGAGCGCCGCCGAAAGCCCGAGGCCCAGCACCATGCGCGTCTCGGCCGGGTCGATGATGCCGTCGTCCCACAGCCGCGCCGAGGCGTAATACGGGCGCCCCTCGGTCTCGTACTGCTCGAGTATCGGCGCCTTGAACGCCGCCTCGTCCTGGTCGCTCCAGTTCTTGCCCTGGGCCTCGATGTTGTCGCGCCTGATTTGCGCCAGCACGCTCGCCGCCTGCTCGCCGCCCATCACCGAGATGCGCGCGTTGGGCCACATCCACAGGAAGCGCGGGCCGTAGGCGCGGCCGCACATGGCGTAGTTGCCGGCGCCGAAGCTGCCGCCGATGACGATCGTGAGCTTGGGCACCCGCGCGCAGGCGACCGCGGTGACCATCTTGGCGCCGTCCTTGGCGATGCCGCCGGCCTCGTACTTCCGCCCGACCATGAAGCCGGTGATGTTCTGCAGGAAGATCAGCGGGATGCCGCGCTTGGCGCACAGCTCGATGAAGTGCGTCCCCTTGAGCGCCGATTCCGAGAACAGGATGCCGTTGTTGGCGACGATGCCGACGGGATAGCCGAACAGCCGGGCGAAGCCGGTGACCAGCGTCGCCCCGTAGAGCTGCTTGAACTCGTCGAAGCGGCTGCCGTCGACGATGCGGGCGATGATCTCGCGCACCTCGAACGGCTTGCGCAGGTCCACGGGCACGAGGCCGCCGATCTCGGCCGCGTCGTGGAGCGGCTCCTCGGGCTCGCCCACGTCGAGGCCGGGCGCCTTGGCGCGGTTGAGGTTGGCGACGATGCGCCGGGCAATGGCCAGCGCGTGGGCGTCGTCGCGGGCGATGTGGTCGACGACGCCCGAGACGCGCGCGTGCACGTCGGCGCCGCCGAGGTCCTCGGCGCTGACCTCCTCGCCGGTCGCCGCCTTGACCAGCGGCGGGCCGCCGAGGAAGATCGTGCCCTGACCCTTGACGATGACCGCCTCGTCCGACATCGCCGGCACGTAGGCGCCGCCCGCGGTGCACGAGCCCATGACCACGGCGATCTGCGGCACGCCCTCGGCCGACATCACCGCCTGGTTGTAGAAGATGCGCCCGAAATGGTCGCGGTCGGGGAAAACCTGGTCCTGGTTGGGCAGGTTGGCGCCGCCCGAATCGACGAGGTAGACGCACGGCAGGCGGTTCTCGCGCGCGATTTCCTGGGCGCGCAGGTGCTTCTTCACCGTGATCGGGTAGTAGGTGCCGGCCTTGACCGTCGCGTCGTTGGCGACGACCACGCACTCGCGCCCTTCGATGCGGCCGATTCCGGTGATGATGCCGGCGGCAGGCACGTCCTCGTCGTAGACCCGATACGCCGCGAGCTGGCTGAGCTCGAGGAACGGCGAGCCGACGTCGAGCAGCGTCCGGATGCGCTCGCGCGGCAGCATCTTGCCGCGGCCGAGGTGGCGCTTGCGCGCCTTCTCGCCGCCGCCCTGCTTGATCCCGGCGACTTTCTCGCGCAGGTCAGCGACCAGCGCCGCCATGGCGCTGGCGTTGTGCTTGAACTCAGCGGAGCGCGTGTCGAGCGCCGACTTGAGAACGGTCATGGATCAACGCGGCATTTGGTTGCGAAGCGCGCCGTAACCATGCCCCCGCGCGCGCAGGAGCGGCAAGGGAAAACTCGGAACGGCGGCGCGCGCCGCGCTTGCCCCTTCCCTTCCCGGTCGCGCTAGGCGAACATGCCCGCGCCGTGGAAACCAGCGAGACACCCCATGCCGCCCAGCCTCGCCGAGCTCGAAGCCGCCGCCGACCTGGTCCACCGGACGATCGCGCCGACGCCGCAGATCTGCTGGCCTCTGTTGTCCGAACGCTGCGGCTGCGAGGTCTGGGTCAAGCACGAGAACCACACCCCGATCGGCTCGTTCAAGCTGCGTGGCGGGCTGGTTTACATGGACGACCTCAGGCGCGCGCGGCCCAACGTTCCCGGCGTGATCGCGGCGACCCGCGGCAACCACGGCCAGAGCGTCGCCTTCGCCGCCCGCGCGAACGGATTGAAGGCGACCGTCGTCGTCCCGCGCGGCAACAGCGTCGAGAAGAACCGGGCGATGCAGGCGTTCGGCGCCGAGCTGGTCGAGCACGGCCACGACTTCAACGAGGCGCTCGACTACGCGACCGAATTGGCCGCGGAGAAGCGCCTGCACATGCTGCCTTCGTACCACCCGCTGCTGGCGCGCGGGGTCGGCACCTATGGCCTCGAACTGTTTTCCGCGGCGCCCGACCTGGACGCGGTCTACGTGCCGATCGGCCTGGGCTCGGGCATCTGCGGAACGATCGCAGCGCGCGACGCGCTGGGTCTGGGCACGCAAATCGTTGGCGTGGTGGCGGCGTGCGCGCCCACTTATGCGCTATCCGTCGCGGCCGGCGAGCCGGTGCCGACAGAGTCCTCCGATACCCTCGCCGACGGCCTCGCCGTGCGCACGCCCGACGCCCGCGCCCTCGACATCATCCGGAAAGGCGCCGAGCGCGTCGTCACCGTCACCGAAGACGAGATCCTCGCCGCCATGCGCCATTACTTCTCGGACACCCACAACATCGCCGAGGGCGCCGGCGCGGCGGCGCTCGCGGCGCTGTTGAAGGAGCGCGAGCGGATGCAGGGCAGGAAGGTCGGCCTGATCCTCTCGGGCGGCAACCTCGACCGCGACCTCTACCTCAAGGCGCTCGACGAGCTCAGGTTCAGGCCGAGCGCGGGATAGGCCCAACGCGCCGTCGACATGGTTTCCTGGGGGCCAATGGTCGATTGAGGAACGCCGTTCGACCTAACTTTTCAGGCAATAGTGTGTACAGTGAGGCCAGATCCGCGCCCACTCGGGAAATGACGGATCATAAACGAACAAGGAGTCAGGACGATGCCAAACGCAAGGAATGAAGATTCGGTCTCTCAGCTGATGGTGCGCCTCGTCCAAGGCGGGATGTCTCGCCGCAATTTCCTGGAAGGGGCGACCGCCCTCGGCCTGTCGATCGCCGCGGCCACGTCGCTGCTGTCGGAGGCCCGCGCGGCAACCCCCAAGAAAGGCGGATTGCTGCGCGCCGGGCTCGACGGCGGTGCGACCACGGACACCCTCGACCCGGCGACCTTCCCAGATACCTTCATCATCGCTTTCAACTTCGGGTGTTTGAGGAACTGCCTTACCGAAGTCGATAACGAGGGCAAGCTGGTCGGCGAGCTGGCCGAGAGCTGGTCGGCCTCGTCCGACGCCAAAAAATGGACCTTCAAGCTCCGCAAGGGCATTGAGTTCCACAACGGCAAGACCATGGACGCCGACGACGTGGTCGCCTCGATCAACCATCACCGCGGCGAGGACAGCAAGTCGGCGGCGAAATCGATCCTCGACGCGGTCGAGGACATCAAGGCGGACGGCAAGGATACCGTGGTCGTCACCTTGAGCGGCGGCAACGCCGACCTCCCCTTCCTGATGTCGGACTATCACCTCCTCATCTTGCCGGCCAAGGACGGGACGGTGGACTGGCAGTCCGGCGTGGGAACCGGCGGTTACAGCCTGACCAGCTTCGAGCCCGGCGTGCGCGCCACCGCCAAACGCAACCCGAATTACTGGAAGGCGGGGCGGGCAAACTTCGACGAGGTCGAGCTGATCGGCGTCCAGGACGCGGGGGCGCGCACGAGCGCGCTGATAACCAATGAGATCGACGTGATGAGCACCGTCGATCTGAAGACCGTCAACCTCCTCAAACGGAAAGCGGGGATACGGGTCGAGCAAACGACCGGCACGTCGCACAAGACCTTTGCGATGTTTACCGACGTCCCGCCCTTCGACGACAACAACGTGCGCATGGCGCTCAAGCTCTCCATCGACCGCGAGGAGCTGATTCAGAAGGTCTGGCATGGTTACGCGGTGCTCGGCAACGACCATCCGATCGCGCCCGCCAACCGCTTTCATGCCGGGGACATTCCGCAGCGCATCTACGATCCGGACAAGGCGAAGTGGTACCTGAAGCAGTCCGGGCTTTCGTCGTTGACGATCGATCTCAGCGCCTCCGATGGGGCCTATTCGGGCGCCGTCGATGCGGCGATTCTGTACAAGGAGCACGCCGCCAAGGCCGGGATCGAGATCAACCTGATCCGCGAGCCCGCCGACGGCTACTGGTCGAACGTCTGGTTGAAGAAGCCTTATGTCGCCGTCTCGTGGAGCGGCCGGGCGACCGAGGACTGGATGTTCTCGACCGCCTATGCGGCGGGCGTGGCGTGGAACGACACGCACTGGAACCACGAGCGCTTCAACAAGCTCCTGGTCGAGGCCCGCGCCGAGCTCGACGAGGCCAAGCGGGCCGAAATGTACGGCGAGATGCAGCTCCTCGTGCGCGACCAGGGCGGGGTCGTCATACCGGTCTTCACGAGCTACGTCTTCGCGATGGCCGACAAGGTCCAGCACGGGCCGATGTGGGGCAACTGGGACG
>JACZUY010000160.1 GCA_022572945.1 Pseudomonadota bacterium | reverse complement strand
GGCGAGCGGCGGGGCCGAGATCGCCGGCGTGCACACCGGCCTCGACGGCCGCTTCCTCGCCCCCGGGCCTTCGGGCGCGCCGACGCGCGGCCGGCTCGACGTGCTGCCCACGGGGCGCAACTTCTACTCGATCGACACGCGCTCGGTGCCGACGCCGGCGGCGTGGCTTCTGGGCTGGCGGTCGGCGACGCTGCTCGTCGAGCGCCACATGCAGGAGCACGGCGCGTGGCCGCGCGCCATGGCGCTCACGGCGTGGGGCACGTCGAACATGCGCACCGGCGGCGACGACGTGGCGCAGGCGCTGGCGCTGATGGGCGTGCGCCCGACCTGGGACCCGTCGTCGCGCCGCGTCACCGGCTTCGAGGTGCTGCCGCTTTCGGTGCTCGACCGACCGCGGGTGGACGTGACGCTGCGCGTCTCGGGCTTCTTCCGCGACGCCTTCCCCAACCTGATCGACCTGGTCGATTCGGCGGCCCGCGCGGTCGCCGCGCTCGACGAGGACGACAATCCGCTCGCCGACCGCGTGAGGCGCGACACCCAGGCGCTGATCGAGGCCGGCGTCCCCGAGGGCGAGGCCGCCCGCCGCGCCGGCTACCGCGTCTTCGGCTCCAAGCCGGGGGCGTACGGCGCCGGGCTTCAGGCGCTGATCGACGAGCGCGGCTGGGAGACCGACGCCGACCTCGCCCGTGCATACATCGCCTGGGGCGGCTACGCCTATGGCGCGGGCAGCCAGGGGGCCGCCGAGCACGCGCTGTTCGAGCGCCGCCTCGGCGCCGTCGAGGCGGTCGTCCACAACCAGGACAACCGCGAGCACGACATCCTCGATTCGGACGATTACTACCAGTTCGAGGGCGGGCTCACCGTCGCGGTGCGCCACGCCTCGGGCGCCCAGCCGGCGGTCTACCACAACGACCATTCGCGTCCCGAGAGCCCCAAGGTGCGCACCCTCGACGAGGAGGTCGCGCGGGTCGTGCGCGCCCGCGTCGTCAACCCCAAATGGATCGCCGGCGTCATGCGCCACGGCTACAAGGGCGCGTTCGAGATGGCGGCGACGGTGGACTATCTCTTCGCCTTCGCCGCCACCGCGAAGGCGGTGCGCGACCACCACTTCGACGCGGTGTTCGACGCCTACATCGCCGACGACGAGGTGCGCGACTTCCTCGCCCGGGCCAACCCGGCGGCGCTCCGCGACATCGCCCGGAAGCTGATCGAGGCGCAGGACCGCAACCTGTGGCGGCCGCGCGCCAACGCCGCGTGGCCGATGCTCGCCGCGCTCGCCGACGGCGCGCCCGGCGGGAGGCAAGCGGCGGCCGGATGATGAACCGGCGGCTGTTCCTCGTCTTGTGGATCGGCGGCGTCGCCGCGGCGCTACCCCTGATCCCGGTCACGGTCATACTCGGAGAGGCCGGGCTGACCGCGCCTCGAATGACTTGGCAGAGCGCGACGATCGCCGTGCTTCTGGGCGCCCTGCTGATTTATCCGGTCGCGATCTACGCTGGCTTGCGCATCGGCGGACGGCTTGGCCTGGGGGCGCCGATGATCGCGGCCCGGTTGGCGGGCCGGGGCTTCGAAGGCGCTGCCGCCAGGCTCGGCGCGGGGTCTGCGTTGGGCGCCGGCCTGGGCCTCGCGGGCGTGCTGGTCGCAACGGTCCTCGGTGGCTCCCTCGCCCGGGCCGAGCCGGCTGGGGCGGACATCGTGCCATTGTGGATTGGGGTGGCTCAGGGTTTGAGCGCGGCCGTCGGCGAAGAGCTCGTGTTTCGCCTCGGGCTGATGTCGATCGTGGCGTGGTTGGCGTGGCGCGTGCGCCCGGCCAGGGACGGCGGCCCCTCCGACTTCGGCATGTGGTTCGCGCTCGGGCTCACCGCCGTCGCCTTCACGATGGTGCACGGCGCGCCGGGCGGCGAAGCGGCAGGGACGGCCATGCAGGTGGCCCAGGCAATGCAGATCGTCAGGCTGCTCGCCGGCGTCCTGTTCGGCTGGCTGTTCTGGAAGCAAGGGCTCGAGGCCGCGATGGCCGCCCATTTCGCGTACGATATCGTGCTGTTCCACGGCATCGTGCTCGCGGTGTGAGACGGAGGAAAAGCAATGGCCCAATTGACCGAAGACGAACGCGACGCGCGGCACGCCGAGAAGATGCGCAAGAAGAAGGCGGCGCGCGACAAGATCCTCGCCACCAAGACGCAAGAGCGCGGCCTCGTCATCGTCCACACCGGCAAGGGCAAGGGCAAGTCGACCGCCGCCATCGGGCTCGCGGTGCGCGCGATCGGCCACGGGATGCGCGTCGGCATCGTCCAGTTCGTGAAGGGCGTCTGGGAAACCGGCGAGCGCGACGTGCTCGCCAAATTCCCCGACCTGGTGACGATCAAGGCGATGGGCGAAGGCTTCACCTGGGACACCCAGGACCGCCAGCGCGACATCGCCGCCGCGCGCCAGGCGTGGGAGAGCGTGAAGGCGATGATGGCGGACGCGAGCTATCACATGGTCATCGCCGACGAGCTCAACATCGTGCTGCGCTACGACTACCTGCCGCTCGACGAGGTGCTCGAGGTGCTGGCGCACAAGCGCGCCGACCTGCACGTCGTCATCACCGGGCGCAACGCCAAGCCCGAGCTGATCGAGCGCGCCGACCTGGTGACCGAGATGACCCAGGTCAAGCACCCGTTCCGGTCGGGCGTCAAGGCGCAGGTCGGGATCGAGTTCTGAGCCGAGGAGGGGCCCTGGACCATGAAAACATACTTCCGTCAATCGCTGGCGTGGCTCGCGCTGGGCGTTGCGATCGCGGCGTCGAGCGCGCCGGCGCTCGCATCCGAGGAGCAGCGCCTGATCGACGAGGCGCGCGTCACCGTCGAAGAGCTGCTCGCCGACCCCAATCTTACCGCCCTCCCCGGTCTGCTCGCCCGGTCGAGGGGCGCGCTCGTCGTGCCGGCGCTGGTCAAGGCCGGCTTCATCATCGGCGGCGAGGGCGGGTCGGGCGTGCTCCTGGCGCGCGCCGCCGATTCGGGCGACTGGAGCTACCCGGCGTTCTACACCATGGCTTCGGGCAGCATCGGCCTGCAGATCGGCGCCCAGGTGTCGAAGGTGGTGTTCCTCATCATGACCGAAGGCGGGCTCGAGAAGCTGATGTCCGACAAGCTCACGCTGGGGGCCGACGTGAGCGTCGCCGCCGGGCCCGTGGGCGCCGGCCTCGAGGCGAGCACCACGCTCAACGTCGAGGTCGACATCTACGCCTTCGCTCACGCCAAGGGGCTGTTCGGCGGCATCTCGTTCGAGGGCTCGGTGCTGGTGCCCGACGAAGAGGCGAACGAAGCCTATTACGGCGAGGCGGTCTCATCGCGCGGCATCGTCATCCACCGCAAGACGCGGAACCCCGGCGCCGACGCCCTGAGGGCGGCCCTTGCGGCGCGTTGAGCGCACCCGGCCCGCGGCGCTGATGCTGCAGGGCACGGGCTCGAACGTCGGCAAGTCGCTGCTCGTCGCCGGCCTCGCGCGCGCCTACACCCGGCGCGGGCTCAGGGTGCGGCCGTTCAAGCCGCAGAACATGTCGAACAACGCGGCGGTGACGGCGGAAGGCGGCGAGATCGGCCGCGCCCAGGCGCTGCAGGCGCGCGCCTGCGGGGTCGCGCCCTCGATCGACATGAACCCGGTGCTGCTGAAGCCCCAGTCGGAGGTCGGCGCCCAAGTCGTGGTCCAGGGCAGGGTGGCCGGGACCGCCACGGCCAGCGACTATCACGCGCTCAAGCCGAAGCTCCTCCCCAAGGTGCTCGAAAGCTTCGCCCGGCTCGGGCGCGAGGCCGACCTGATCCTCGTCGAGGGCGCGGGCTCACCCGCCGAGGTCAACCTGCGCGACGGCGACATCGCCAACATGGGCTTCGCCCTAGCCGCGGGTATTCCCGTGGCGCTGGTCGCCGACATCGACCGCGGCGGCGCCATCGCCGCCATCGTCGGCACCTGGGTGCTGCTCGACGAGGACGAGCGCGGGCTGCTCAAGGGCTATCTGATCAACCGATTCCGCGGCGACGCGCGACTCCTCGACGGCGCGCATGAGGCGATCGCCGCGCACACCGGGCTCGCGTGCCTCGGCGTCGTGCCGCACATCGCGGAAGCCCGCCGCCTGCCCGCCGAGGACGCGGTGGCGCTCGACGGCTTCGCCGCCGCCGCGCCGGGGCGCGCGATCAAGGTCGCGACGCCGCGCATCGCGCGCATCGCCAACTTCGACGATCTCGACCCGCTCGCCGCCGAGCCCGACGTCGCCATCGACCTCGTCGAGCCCGGCCGGGCGCTGCCCGGCGACGCCGATCTGGTGCTGCTCCCGGGCAGCAAATCGACGCTCGGCGACCTCGCTCAACTGCGCGAGCAGGGCTGGGACGTGGACATCGCCGCGCACCTTCGCCGCGGCGGCTGGGTGCTGGGGCTCTGCGGCGGCTATCAGATGCTGGGGACGCGCATCGCCGACCCCGGCGGCGTCGAGGGTCCGCCCGGAGAGGCGCCGGGCCTCGGCCACCTCGACGTCGAGACCGAGCTCGTCCCGCGCAAGCGTCTCGCCGCGGTCGCCGGCGCCGAGATCGAGAGCGGCGAGGCGGTGACCGGATACGAGATGCACATGGGCGTGACGAGCGGCCCCGACTGCGACCGCCCGATGCTCGACCTCGGCGGCCGCGCCGACGGCGCGCGCTCGGCGTGCGGCCGCGTCATGGGCTGCTACGTCCACGGCCTGTTCGGATCGGATGGCTTCCGCCACGCCTTCCTCACCCGGCTGAAGTCGCGCGCGATCAGCGGCGTCGCCTACGACCACGAGGTCGAGGCGGCGCTCGACGCGGTCGCCGACACCCTCGCCGATTGCCTCGACCTCGACCGTTTGCTGGAGATCGCCAATGGCGCGTGAGCGGCTATATCGCCAAGGCCACCGCCAGCGCGGCGACAAGCCCGAAGTCGGCCAGGCACGCCACCACGAACAGGTGGAGCGTGCGGCGGATGTCCGCGGGCGTCGCGCGGGCGCGGCCGTGCCCGATCCAGTTGTCCTTGACCACGCGATCGCCGTAGCGCCGGGGGCCGGCGAGCGCGAGCCCGAGCGCGCCGGCGACCGCCGCTTCGGGCCAGCCGGCGTTGACCGAGCGGTGCTTGCGCGCGTCACGCGCCACGGTGCGCAGCGCGGCGAGCGGATCGGCCGACGGCACGAACAGCGCGGCAAGCGCGAGGATCAGCGCGGTCAGCCGGGCGGGGACGTAGTTCGCGGCGGTGTCGAGCCGCGCCGTCGCCGCGCCGAACGCCTTGTAGCGCGGCGAGGTGTACCCGACCATGCTGTCGAGCGTGTTGAGCATCTTGTAGGCGAGCAGCCCCGGAAGACCGAGCAGCACGTACCAGAACACCGGCGCGACGACGCCGTCGCAGAAATTTTCGGCCAGCGATTCCAGCGCCGCCCGGGCGACGCCGGGGCCGTCCATGCTGGCCG
>JACZUY010000159.1 GCA_022572945.1 Pseudomonadota bacterium | reverse complement strand
GAGCCGGCTGGCGCGTCGATCGAAGCCCGCTTCGCGCTCGGCCGCGTCACGCCCGACCACGTGGACGATCAATGGATTGCCGGGCGGCCGCCGCTTCGCTGCGTAGAGCGCCGCGAGCGCCGCGTCGCTGGTGGCGTCGGCGCCGAGGCCGTAGACGGTCTCGGTGGGGAAGGCGACGAGCCCGCCGTCGCGCAACAGCGCCGCCCCGCGCGCGATCGCGGCGGCATCGGCGGCGGCGATAATGTGGATGGACACGCAGCTTCTCCGGCTCTGCCAAGAGGCCCCAGTCTATCGCAACCCGCGCCGCCTCATACCAGCGAGCGCATGTTCTGACCCATGTGCTCGCTGGCAAGCGCGACCGCTTTCGATCGCAATAATTGCGCGCCGCGCCCCCTGGCGCGAAAGCCAAGGGGCCGGATGGCCCCGCCCGGCGCCTGAGGGAACATTAGGCCGAGTCCATTCATGGGCTCGCCGCCTCACGACTCGCGGCCGCGGACCACGAAGTGGGGGTTCTCGAACCCCGGCTTGCCGTAGGTCAGCTCGTCGCCGTCGAGCGTCTTCACGCTGCCGCCCGCGGCGGCGACCACGGCGTGGCCGGCGGCGGTGTCCCACTCCATGGTGCGGCCGAGCCGCGGGTAGATGTCGGCCTCGCCGCTGGCGACCAGGCCGAACTTGAGCGCGCTGCCGGCGGAGCGCCTCTCCATCACCGCATGGCTCGCGAGGTAAGCCTCGGTCGCGGCCGAGAAGTGCGAGCGGCTGACCACCGCCGCGATGCCGTCGGCGGCGGCAAGGCGGCTCCGGATCGGCCGCGGCGGGCCCTGCCCGTCTTCGACGAAAGCGGCGGCGCCGTCGCTCGAATAGGTGACGTCCACCGCCGGCGCGTGCACCACGCCGAGCACCGGCCGTCCGTTCTCGACCAGCGCGATGTTCACGGTGAACTCGCCGTTGCGGCTCACGAACTCCTTGGTGCCGTCGAGCGGGTCGACGAGCCAGAACCGGCCGCCCGCGATGTCGGGGACGTCGCCCGCGGCGAACCGCTCCTCGGCGACGACGGGCGCCTCCGGGGCGAGTCGCCGCAGCGCGTCGATGATGAGTCGTTCGGCGGCCTCGTCGGCATCGGTGACCGGCGTCGAATCGGCCTTGCTGCGGACGCTGAAGCCCGACCCATAGTAGGTCATGATCTCGGCCCCGGCGGCGCGGGCGATGCGCCGCAGCTCGGCGGCGAGATCGGTCAAGGCGGGCGGGCTCATCGCGGCTCCTCGGCGCAGGCTGCCCCTCATACCCCCGCCGGTTCGGCGAGGCAAGTTGCGACGCCGGCGGAGTGGCGACGGCGGCGGCGATCGGCTACGCTGAACCGGCTCTCGGGGTTGCGTGTGGGGATGATGAGCAGGTTGCCTCTGCGGCTCGCCAGCATGTTGTTCGCGGCGGCGGTTTTGTTCGCCGCGCTCCCGGCCGTCGCCGATTTCGACGCCGGCTTCAAGGCGTATGTATCCGGCGACTACCGGGTCGCGCTCCAGGAATGGCTGCCGCTCGCCGAGGCCGGGGACGCCGAGGCGCAGTTCGGAATCGGCATGATTCACCAGTTCGGCAGGGGCGTGGCGCGGGACTTGGCCGAAGCCGCGACATGGTTCCGGCGCGCCGCCGGGCAGGGCTCGATCCGCGCCCAGACGCAGCTCGCCGGCATGTACGCGCGCGGCGACGGAATCGACCAGGATTGGGCCCGGGCCGTCGCGTGGTGGCGCGAGGCGGCCGAGCAGGGCAGCGTCCGCGCCCAATTTCATCTCGGCGAGGTGTATCAGTACGGCAACGGATTCGCGCGCGACCTGGAAGCCGCCGAACGGTGGTACGGCGAGGCCGCCGACCAGGGATACGGCCGCGCCCGGGACAAGCTCGACGAGGTCGTCCGCCTGCGGCGCGAAGAGGACGCCGCGGCCGCCGCGCTGGCGGCCGGGCAAGCGCGCGGCGCCACCGCGACGGCCGGGCCGGGACAGGCGGTGGTCCTGCCGCTGGTGCTGCCGGAGCCGACCGAGGGCGAGCCGGCCGCGGATGATACCGTTGCGACGCTGGGGCCGCCGTATCGAATCCACCTCGCGTCGTTTCCCAGCGTCGACGACGCGGAGGCAGGCTGGCGCCGCCTGGTGCGCGTGGGCGGCGCGCTGCTCGCGCCGCTGCAACCGACGTTCGACCGCGTCGACCTCGGCCCCGAGCTGGGCGCGGTCTATCACGTGCGCGCCGGTCCGCTCGCCGACGCGGAAAGCGCCAGCGCGCTGTGCGAGGCGCTGGCCGAGCGCGACGTCCGCTGCATGGTTGTCGCGCCGGAATGACCTCGACCGGGGACCCGATCCGCGACCGTGAGCCGTGGGGCCAACCAAGCATTGGAAAATTCGAGGTTTTCCTGAGCGCCAATTCGGCATAGCCTGAGTCTCGCCAATTCGCGGTACCCTGTGGGAGAGGTATCGCGCGTGGGAGGAGTTGGAGGAGTTAGGGTCATGAAAGCCAAGGATATAGGCACGGGTATCCTCGTAATCGGCCTCGTCGCCGTGAACGTCATTTACCTCGGCGACATCCTGGTGAAGGGCGAGGAGTTCATCGAGCTCGGCACGAAGTCGGGTATCGCCCTCGTCGTCGCCAACCTGGTGGCGCTGGGTGGGCTGGTTCTTCTTCTCCGCTCGGAGAAGGAAGAAAGTCCTGGGGGTTCGGCGGGCTCGGGTCAGCAGGACGCCGAGAGCTAGAGCGTTATTCGTTCACCTTTACTCAAGTCAAAGGTGAACTGCGTTCAATCGCCACGCAGGCTTCCGCCGCGGGGGCGGCGGCCCGCATTTATTGCGATCAAGGGGGGCGCGGGCTGGCGTGATCCGAACGAATGGAATCGCTCGGATTACGCTTTAGCTTTCCGGGCGAGTGTCGCGCAACCGCTCGCACGTCACGTCGAGCGCTTCGCCGCGCGCGCCAAGGCCGCCGCGCCGCTCGAGCGCCCTCTGGTCCGGCGTGAACCGGCGCCGGGCCGGGTGTGTCGTGCAACCCCGGTTCACACCGTGATGCGACTCCTGTCGGGCATCGGCCATTCCTTCCGTACGGATTGAACGCGGGAAATTAGGTCAGCCTGCGCCCGGCATATTGTGGCGGGGTGGGGCGGCGTGCGTTATACCGGATTTCAAAATGATTGGATCGGTTTGAAATCCGGAGCCCGCGACCGCGGGCCGCCGTTAATGCGGCCAAGTCTTCGTCCATGCAAGATTTGGTCTGCGTGGCGATTGAACGCAGCAATGTCGCAAGAATTGTGACATTGCGTATTACTGTGCCGCCGACCGGAAAGGGAAGGGATATGAGCGCCCGTCCGTTGCGCAACATCGACCTCGACGCCGCGCTCGCCGACGCCGAGCGGCGCTACGCCGACGCCAACCCCGGGAGCCGCGAAGCCTTTGAGGCCGCGTGCAAGGCGCTTCCCGGCGGCAACACGCGTTCGGGTCTCTACTTTCCGCCGTTCCCGCTGGCGCTGGCGCGCGGCGAGGCGGCGCGGGTATGGGACGTCGACGGCCACGCCTATACCGACTTCGTCGTCGAGTACACCGCCGGGCTCTACGGCCACTCGAACCCGGCGATCACGGCGGCGGTGAGGCGCGCGCTCGACGACGGCATCGTCCTCGGCGGCCCGAACCGGAACGAGGCGCGCTTCGCCGAGGCGCTGTGCGCCCGCATCCCGTCGCTCGAACTGGTGCGCTTCTGCAACTCGGGCACCGAGGCGAACCTGATGGCGCTCGGCGCCACGCGCGCGATCACCGGGCGCGACAAGGTGATGGCCTTCGACGGCGCCTACCATGGCGGCGTGTTGAACTTCCGCGCTGGCGGCGCGCCGATCAACGCGCCGTTTCGCTTCGTCATGGCGCGCTACAACGACACCGATGCGACGCTGGCGCTGATCGACGAGCACGCGCGCGACCTCGCCGCGATCATCGTCGAGCCGATGATCGGCGCCGGCGGCTGCATCCCCGGCGATCGTGACTTCCTCGCCGGCCTGCGCGCGGCGAGCGAGCGGCACGGCGTTATCCTGGTGTTCGACGAGGTGATGACCTCGCGGCTCGCCCCCGGCGGGCTGCAGGAGGCGCACGCGATCACGCCCGACATGACGACGCTGGGGAAGTACCTCGGCGGCGGCCTCAGCTTTGGCGCGTTCGGCGGCCGCGCCGACATCATGGCGCGCTTCGATTCGCGAAAGCCCGGTGCGTTTCCGCATTCGGGGACGTTCAACAACAACGTGCTGACCATGGCCGCGGGGCTCGCCGGAATCACCGAGGTTTACACGCCCGAGGCCTGCGACGCACTCAACGCCGCCGGCGACGCGGTGCGCGAGCGGCTCAACGCGGTGATGCGGAAGCACGCGGTCGCGGCGCAGGTCACCGGCCGCGGCTCGATGTCGAGCGTGCATTTCCGCGGCGGCGAAATCCGCTCGCCCGGGGACGCGGCGCAAGGCGACATGACCGCGCGCGCGCTGTTCCACATCGAGCTCATCCTGCGTGGCCAATACACGTCGCGTTACGGCATGATCAATCTCTCGCTGCCGATGGCCGGGCCCGACCTCGATGGTCTCGTCGCGGCCGTCGACGACGTGATCGCCGAGCACGCCCCGCTGCTCGCGGCGGCATAGGCCGGGTTGGCGTCGACCGGCCTCGGCAAATCGTCTATACGGCGGCGCACTGAGAGCGAATGACCGAAAAACGCTTGTTTTCCGATGACGACCTCGCGGCTTACCGGCGCGACGGCTTCATCGTCGTGCGCGGGCTGTTCGACGCGGCGGCGATGCGCGACATCGCCCGATGGACCGACGAGATCGAGGGCTGGCCCGAGACGCCCGGCAAGTGGATGAAGTATTTCGACGACAGCCTCAAGCGGCCGGGCGAGCGCGTGCTCAACCGGGTCGAGAATCTTTGTCCGTACCATGCCGAGTTCGGGGCGTTGGTCACCGGCGGCGCGCTCGCGGGCCGCGTCGCCGAGCTGCTCGGCGAGCCCGCGGTGCTGTTCAAGGAGAAGATCAACTTCAAGCTCCCCGGCGGCGGCGGCTTCGCGGCGCACCAGGACATCCAGGCGGGTTGGGACACGTACGGCAGCCTCTACGTCACCGCGCTGGTCAGCGTCGACGAGGCGACGGTCGAAAACGGCTGTATCGAGCTCGCCGCGGGCCACCACCAACGCGGCATGATCGGCGAAAGCTGGCGGCCCCTCGGCGAGGACGAGCTCAAGGGCGTCGCGTTCGCGCCGATGCCGACCGCGCCGGGGGACACGGTGTTCTTCGACTCGTTCACGCCGCACCGCTCGGCGCCCAACCTGACCGACGGCCCCCGCCGGGTGCTCTACATCACGTATAACCGCGCATCGCAAGGCGACCACCGCGCGCGGTACTACGCCGACAAGCGCGCGAGCTACCCGCCCGACATCGAGCGCGACCCCGGAAAGACGTACGTTTTCAGGGTGTGAGGGCGGCGCGCGCGGTTGCTTTGACGTGCAATCGTTATCGACGTAGCGCGCGCCCGGCGCCCGAGTCATCGAAAGCCGTTCTTGGGGCGCGGGGGAGTGTCGGCCCCTCCGGGCGCCGCCGTCGCCGATCACACCGCGGACGCGCCAAGCCCGCGCCTGCGTTCGCCCCGTGGCTCGCGCTCGCCGCCTTCGCGC